>CANRJO010000010.1 GCA_947630965.1 uncultured Alphaproteobacteria bacterium | reverse complement strand
TTTTTCAAAAGCGCCATTTATAAGCCCTCCAAAATTTCTTTACAAAACAGGGGCAACGTGTTGTCGCGCGCGCCCATGATGATGATACGATCGCCTTTTTGCGCCAAGGCAATCAACCGATCCTTGATTTCATCGCGCGTTTGATAAAATTCGGCGCAAACACCCAATGACGCGGCAAAGTCAATAAAGTCTTTAGAAGAAATATCGCGCGTGACCGTGCCACCGGCATAAAAAATTTCGGGCATAAAAAGCATGTCGCCTTTTTGAAGCGTTTGCGCAAAACTTTGCATTATTTCGCGCCCCATCATGCGCATGGGCGAAAATCCGTGCGGCTGAAACATCACAAGCAAGCGCCCCGCATAATCGCGTAAGGCTGAAACCGAGGCGCGGACTTTATCAGGGTTGTGCGCAAAATCATCAATGACGGTTACGCCCTTTTGAACGCCAATCACATCTAAGCGCCGTTTGGCGCCCAAAAAGTTTTCCAAAACTTTGGCGGCATCGCTATATGATATACCCAAAAGCGAACACGCGGCAATCGCAGCGGCGGCATTTTCGGCGTTAAAAGCTCCAATAAGTTTTAAGCTGAAAGTCTGCCCCAAAAGCTTATAAGACAAGCCGTTTGACATAGGCTTAACATCAGAAATATAAACATCAGCTTTTGCGTTTTTAAGCGAAAATGTTTTGATGTTTTGGTTTGCTTTCAAAAGCGGTTGGGAATAAGGCGAGTCCAAATTAACAACCGCGCCAAGCCGCGCTCTTTGCACAAAATCCGAAAAAAGTTTTTGAAGCTCGTCCAAGCTTTTATGATCAAGTCCGATATTGGTTACGACCGAAACAGCAGGGTTATATTTTTCAATAGAACCATCACTTTCATCAGCTTCCACCACGCAAATTTCCTCGCCACCCAAAATAACGTTTGGAATACCTTTTTGATTTTCATAATTTTTCAAAAGCCCGCCGTTAATCACGGTTGGTTTTTTATGAAGAACATCCAAAATATAACCTATCATCGCGGTAACGGTTGTTTTACCGCTTGTACCGCCAACCGCCACCCCATAAGGCGCGGCATTAAAAATCTCGGCAAGTAAATCCGAACGCTTTTGAACTTTAATACCCTTTTCAAGCGCAGCTTTCACATCGGGGATAGTGTCTTCAACTGCGATGGAAACATAAAGGCAATCTAAATCAGAGCTAACGGCCGAGCCGTCTTGCTTAAAAATTTTAATTCCCAAGCTTTCAAGCGCCTTTTTTTGTTCTTGATCTTTGCCTTGGTCAAAACTTCTGTCCGAACCGCACACTTCGGCGCCACGTGCTTTCATAACCTGCGCCAAAGCGCTCATACCACTGCCGGAAATGCCGCAAAAGCTGATTTTCATCATTCGTCCTTTCAAAAAGATTATAAAGCCTCATAAAGATCTTCATCTTCACGCTTGGTTGCGGTTAAATTTTTATAATCAACAATAATATATGTTTGCCCATCACCATCAGCCAAAAGCGCCAATGTCACACCTATTCTTTCATTTTCAAAAGTTGCGTAGAGTGTTGCTTCGCCGCTCATTAATTTTTGAAGGAAACCTTCCTCGCCAATTTCAATAGCTTTTTGTTTCAATGAAGTTGTAGATGTGCCATCATCATGTGGCACAACCTCTTCCACATTTTCAATGGCGGGGGTATAAAATTCCTGCGCATTACCATATTTTTCGGACAGAATCTGATAATACTTTTTATATTCCGCAATCCCCTTGGAGGCAGAAGAATCATCTTTTATAAACCGCCCATAGGCTGCAATCCGCCACAAAGAATCATTATACCCGAAGCTAACCAACACATCTCTGAAAGCATTCACAGGCTTAGGCAAGTTATAAGCGGCATAAGTGTTTGGAGAATCTTTAACTTCAACTGGTTTCAGACGCACGCGGAGCGCCTTAATTTCCCTAATTGGCGCCAACCACCTAAGTCCAAACGGCGCAGGCTCCCACACAGCACTCTCTTTTTCATGCCTTTGCAAATTACTTTTATGCGCCTCATATTTATCAAGTTCTATCTTTTTAGGGGCGGAATCCAAAATTTTGGAAGCCGCACTTTGCCCGGTTTGCATATCTTTTTCTTGTTGCACTTCTTCAGAGACAATCAAATCACCAAAAAAGCTTTCTTGCGCGCTTGAGCTTGTTGCCAGAGCGAGCACAAATAAGGTCAGAATCAGTTTTTTCATAAAAACACCTCAAATCTTAAAGAAAAAAATTGAACATTGTTCATTTTTATTTTATGCTTGGATATATTAGCACGAAATTCTTAATTTAAATATAAGATTTTACCATGAGCAAAGATAATATTCAGGAAAATTTAGTCAACAAGGGGCGCGACCTCATTAAAAAGAACGGCGCCGAGGGCTTAACGGCGCGCAAGCTTTCTGAAGCTTCGGGCTATTCTGTAGGCACCATATACAATCAATTCGGCAATATGGATAATTTTATCCTTATTCAAAACTACTTAACACTTGATGCTTTGTATGAAAAGCTTTCAACCCTGCAAGCAAGCGGCACGGCTTATCAACGGCTGAACCTATACACACAAGCTTTTGTGGATTTTGTGCTTAAAAATAAAAACTTATGGTTTTTGGTTCATTCCTTTCATCTCAACAACAATAACCGCCGGTTTTCCAAAATATATTTGCGCCGCGTCGTGCAAATCACACAGTTGGTGGAAGGTGCATTCAAGGCGCTTTACCCAAGCATTGAAACGCCCGAACGCATTTTAATGCTCCAAGTCATGTGGTTATCGTTGTTTTCGTTAAGCTCGTTTTTAACAACCGATGCGCTTGATAAATTCAGCAAAATCAACAAAAAAACGCTATGCGAGTTGCTTTTAAACACCTTTTTAGCAGGCTTAAAAGTTTTGGAAAAAGCCTAAATGAAGCGCACGAAACACCAAAACATTAACGGTTGGCTGATTATAGATAAACCGCGCGGCATGGGTTCAACCGATGTTGTCAACCAAACGCGCTTTTTACTAGACGCCAACAAAAACGGGCACGCCGGCACGCTAGACCCTTTTGCCACAGGTGTTTTGCCCATTGCTTTTGGCGAGGCAACCAAGCTCATTGCGCACGTTATGAACGGCAGTAAAGAGTATGAGTTTGTGCTTAAATTCGGCATTCAGACAGATACGGACGATTCGGAAGGGCAAGTCCTTGCAAGCGGCGGAAAAATTCCTTCAAAGCAAGAGATTTTAGCGATTCTCCCACAATTTATTGGCAAAATTTTGCAAACACCACCCAAATATTCCGCCATTAAAATAAACGGCGAACGCGCTTATAATCTGGCGCGCCGCGGTCTTGAACCCGATATGCCCGCCCGCGAAGTTGAAATTGAAAGCCTTGAGCTCATAGATAAACTCTCCCCCGATTCGTTTTCTTTCAAGGTGCGTTGCTCTAAAGGAACGTATATTCGCTCTTTGGGGCGTGATATAGCGCTCAAACTCAATACCATCGGACATTTGAGCGAGCTCAGGCGTACAAAATGCTCAATTTTTTCGCTTTCTGATACGATTTTTCTGGAAAATTTAAAAAAAATAGTGTATGTAAATGAGCGACAAAAGTTTCTTTTGCCGGTTGAGACATCACTGCGCGACATCGCGGTGATTGCCGTTTCGGCAGAAGATGCTGCCAAACTCTTAAAAGGGCAAAGCCTTTCGCCAAAAGGGTTTAACATAAATGAGCCTCTTGCGGTGGCAATGTTTGAGAAGTGTTTGGTGGCGGTTGTTCGGGTTGACGAACGTAAAATTTCGCCGATTCGTGTTTTTAACTTAATGAATGAGGAAACAAAAGATGTCGATAACAAATGAAACAAAACAAGAAATTGTTGCCAAATATGGCACAAAACCTGGCGATACAGGTTCGCCGGAAGTCCAAATTGCAATCTGGACATACCGTATTAATGCCTTAATTGAGCACTTTAACGTGCACAAGAAAGACCTGCACTCCCGCCAAGGTTTGATGAAAATGGTCAGCCGCAGACGTCACTTGCTTGATCACTTAAAGAAAATGAGCGAAGAACGTTATAAAGCGATCATCAAAAAATTAGATCTGCGTAAATAATCAGCAGGTTTGGAAACTGCGGGGCATAGGGCTCCGCAGTTTCATAAAATCCTGATTTTTAAAAATCAGGTGAGGTTTAAAGATAGTAGAGAAAGGTAGAAAATATGATTGAATTTAAACAATACCGCCAAGAAATGGATTGGGGCGGTCGGAAGTTGGTTTTAGAAACGGGTAAAATTGCCCGTCAAGCAGAAGGCGCCGTGGTTGCAACATACGGCAAAACAGTAGTGGTGGCAACAGTTTGCGCCGCCAAAGAAGTGAACGCTGATCAAGACTTCTTCCCTTTAACGGTTAATTATCAGGAAAAATATTATGCCACGGGCAAAATTCCTGGTGGCTTTATGAAACGCGAGGGAAAGCCTTCCGAGCGTGAAGTGCTGATTTCACGGCTCATTGATCGGCCGATTCGCCCGCTTTTCCCCGATGCTTTCAAAAACGAAGTACAGATTGTTTGCACCACCGTTGCACATGACCAAGAAAATGACTCTGATGTTGTGGCAATGATTGCGGCGTCCGCGGCTTTGGCCGTTTCGGGCATTCCGTTTATGGGCCCGATTGGCGCAGCAAAAATCGGCTACAAAGACGGACAATATATTTTAAACCCAACCTTGGAGCAAAGAAAATCGTCTGATTTGGAATTGGCGGTTGCTGGTACATCCGAAGGTGTGCTGATGGTGGAATCTGAGGCAAACGAACTCTCGGAAGAAACAATGCTTAATGCCGTGATGTTTGGTTTTGAGAGTTTTCAGCCTGTTATTCAGATGATTAACGAACTCAAAAAGCAAGCCGGCAAACCTGATTGGGAAGCGCCCGCTTTTCCGCCTGAGTTTGACACACTTTTTGCCCGTGTGGAGAAAGATTTCGGCAAAAAGTATGAAGAAGCCTTCACGGAAACCGATAAACTCAAACGTGGCGACATTTTAGGCAAGCTTGCCGAAGAAGTGAAAGCCACAGTTGATCCTGAAAATGAGGTTGAAACCCGCTTGGCTCCTGATGTGATTGAAAAGTTAATGCACAAGACCATGCGTGAAAAAGTTTTGACAACAGGTCGCCGCATTGACGGGCGCGATACCAAAACCGTCCGCCCAATTAGTTGCGAAGTAGATGTTTTGCCCACCACGCACGGCTCAGCGCTCTTTACGCGTGGCGAAACGCAGGCTTTGGTTGTAACAACGCTTGGCACGGAAGACGACGCACAAATTGTTGACGGCTTAATGAACGAATACAAGCAAGACTTTATGCTTTATTACAACTTTCCGCCGTTTTCGGTTGGCGAATGTGGTCGTTTAGGCACCCCGGGGCGTCGTGAAATCGGTCACGGCAAACTGGCTTGGCGCGCTATTCATCCAATGATGCCCTCTGATAAGGAAAAATTCCCTTATTCCATCCGCGTTGTTTCGGATATTATGGAATCCAACGGTTCTTCTTCCATGGCAACCGTTTGCGGCACAACACTTTCATTAGAAGCCGCTGGCGTCCCGATGAAAAAGCCTGTCGCGGGCATTGCTATGGGCTTAATCAAGGAAGATGACGGCCGTGTGGCGATTTTGACCGATATTTTAGGCGATGAAGACCACCTTGGCGACATGGACTTTAAGGTTGCCGGTACTTCTGACGGTGTGACAGCCTTGCAAATGGATATCAAAATCACATCTATCACCAAAGAGATTATGAAAAACGCCTTGGCGCAAGCGCATGAGGGGCGCATTCACATCTTGGGCGAAATGGCAAAAGCGATTGCCGCGCCGCGTGAAAAAGTGTCTGATTTAGCGCCGCGTATTATCTCGCTCAAGATTCCGGTTGATAAAATCCGCGAAGTGATTGGCACAGGCGGCAAAGTTATCCGCGAAATCATTGAAAAGACGAACACCAAGATTGACATTTCCGATGACGGCATTGTCAAAATTGCCTCTGTCAAGAAAGAAGACGGCGAAGCCGCGCTCAAAATGGTGTTAGATATTGTTGCAGAGCCTGAACCGGGAGCAATTTACAAGGGCGTTATTACCAAGATTATGGACTTTGGCGCATTTGTCCGCTTTGTTGGCTCTACCGAAGGCTTAGTGCATATTTCTGAAGTGAAAGACGAGCGCATCGCCTCTGTTTCTGACTTCTACAAAGAAGGCGATTCCATTTGGGTGAAGTGCCTTGGCGTGGATAACCGCGGCAAGTGGAAACTTTCAGCCAAACGGGTTGATCAAGAAACAGGTGAAGAGAAAGAGGTCTAACAGGCATCTCATCGCAAAAAATCGAAGGTTTGAAATTCAATATGTTAGAATTCCAAACCTTCTTTTTTTGCTTTTTTTTACCTCATTATCATCCTTGAGGCATGTATGTGCCTTAAAAATCAAGCATCACACGTATCGGTTTTTGAGCAGCCATGCCATCATATCCAATATGTCCCGTATTAGTATTAATCGCAAATGCATACAAAAGGTGTGAGGCATCATCTCTATAAGTAGAGGTCCAATAATAATTGCTTGGAGATAAAAGTAATGAAACCTGAACGCCCCTAGTTTTAAGCACTTTTAGGGAAGCGTCAACTTGATTTCGGATGATGGGATCGGTTTCTGGAGCTACGCCCTGAATAGTATGGTTATTTTTGATTATGAGCTGACTTGTATCCGGATTCCAAAGCATCAGAAATTCGCCAACAGACGGCAAAAACCATTTTCCTTGCCCAGTTATAGGATTTGAAGAGGCAACATTAAGCGGATAAAAATCTTTAACCATCAAAGCGGCAGAATTTTCCCACAAAATTTGCGTGTTTTCTTTGCCGGCGTAGGCCGAACGCTCGTTATTTTTTAACACGGCTATAATCGCTTCATGAGAAGGATAAGGTGTCAAAGGTAAGGTTGTGTCTGGAGATTTGACAGAAGCCTGAATCATTTTTTGCCCAAAAGGATTTTCGGGGTTAAAGTTAAAATTTTCATCAAAAGTTAAATGATGCAAACTGATGACTTTGCCATGACGCCCCTCATCATAGGTGTAAAATACGATGCCGACAGGGGTTTTAGTGTTGTCATAATCTTGAACATAACCACAGGTCCCGTCTGCATAATAAACATCGCCGATTTCACAAAGCGCTTTGCAAGCCGTAAATTTTTGATTGCCTTTACATTTCACAATTTTGCCACACCATGACGATTTGTCATCTTCGGTAAAGCCTAACTTGGCACAATTATATTGCACGCATTTTTTATACTCACGGTCAAACGGGCAGAACATATAACCATTATCTGCACAATTCGAATCTTCCGCTTTGGAATAACCTAATTCTTCACAATCAGGCACTTTTTCACAATCAATCGCCTGTGCCACATTTGCAAACAACAAACCCAACAAAAACAACAAGTATCGCATTTTATTTTCCTCTCTAAACTTGCAACCAACTCCGTCCGTCACTCTGAGCATAGCGAAGAGTCCAGGACAAACAAATTAGCTATATTTCTCCTGGATCCTTCGCGAATGGCGCTACCGCGCCAAAGCTCAGGATGACGTACAGCGGCTGTCGAACCATAGCAATTTAAAGGTACCTTAAAATGCAACACTTTTTAAAATTTTAGAACCTTGATTCTGCTTGATTTTTATTATTGACAAGCCCACTTTTTTAAGGTACCTTTTTTTTAACGCATTCAAAAAGGCGTTATTTTTTTCAAAGCAAAATCGAATCCTGAAATTTATTTCTGTCGCGAGTCGGTCATACAATATTCGTACCCCGTGGTTGTATTTTCATAAGCATTCTTATTTAAGTTGTATTCCAGACTTGAAAAATCATAATAAATCAAATAGTTAAGCCTAAACTCTTGATAAAATTAAAAACATGTTTTGTTAAGAAATTTATCCACTTGTGGAAAAAATTTTTAATGCGTAATTTTAATCAGATAGGCGGAATTTAAACTTTTTTAACCTTTTTATTGTTGAGCAAATTTTATCGTTTTTGATAGATTAAATGCAAACCGAAAAAAACGATGTTTTAAAAAATTTCTACAATATGTAGTTTGTTAAACTTTTTTTAACACTAGATGTTGTATGTTATGACAACTTTCGCGAGAACAGATTAAACATTAAAAAAAGAGGAAAAAAAGAAATGGCCGATCAACAAATTGAAACTCCGAACTTCAAAAACGACAAGGTTCAAATTGAACATGTGACCAAGCGTGATGGTACTTTAGCGCCTTTTGACAGCTCCAAGATTTATAATGCCATCTTAAAGGCAGGTATTTCAACGGGCGAGTTTGGCGAGCAGGAAGCTTGGCTCTTAACCGCTAAAGTCATGAAAGTTTTGGAGCATAAATTTGCCGAGTCTATTCCTGAAATTGAAAGCATACAAGATATTGTGGAGCAGGTTTTAATTTCGGATAACTATTTCCAAACCGCGAAAGCTTACATCCTCTACCGCGATCAACGCAACCGCATGCGCGCTGATAAAAAAGTAATGGTTGACGTGGAAAGTTCTATTAACGAATATTTGGAGCGCTTGGATTGGCGCGTGAATGCCAATGCGAACCAAGGTTATTCTAACGGCGGCTTAATCTTAAACGTTTCCGGTAAAGTGACGGCTAACTATTGGCTTTCGCATGTTTATCCGGCAGAAGTCGGCGAGGCGCACCGCAACGGCGATATTCATATTCATGACTTGGATATGTTGGCGGCTTATTGCGCGGGCTGGTCTTTGAAAAACCTCTTGCACGAGGGCTTTAACGGCGTTCCAGGCAAGATTGAAGCCGGTCCGGCAAAGCACCTTTCCGCCGCTGTGGGGCAAATGGTAAACTTTATGGGAACCCTTCAAAACGAGTGGGCGGGCGCGCAGGCGTTTTCATCCGTTGACACATATCTTGCGCCTTATATCCGCAAAGATAACCTTTCTTATCAGCAAGTTGAGCAATCTATGCAGGAGCTGATTTATAACTTGAATGTTCCTTCCCGTTGGGGTTCGCAAACACCGTTTACAAACTTTACGTTTGATTGGGTTTGCCCTGAGGATTTGCGCGATAAGCACCCCATTATTGCCGGCGAAGAACAACCCTTTACTTACGGCGACTTAAAAGAAGAAATGGCAATGATTAACAAAGCCTACATTACCGTGATGATGCATGGCGATATTAAAGGTCGGCCGTTTACTTTCCCGATCCCGACATATAATATGACGCCTGATTTTCCGTGGGAAGATGAAAACACCGAGCTTTTGTTTGAAATGACTGCCAAATACGGCTTGCCTTATTTCCAAAACTTTATTAATTCGGTTTTGAAACCGGGACAAATCCGCTCTATGTGCTGCCGTCTGCAACTTGACTTGCGTGAGCTTTTAGCTAAAGGCAACGGCTTGTTCGGCTCGGCGGAACAAACAGGTTCGGTTGGCGTGGTGACGTTTAACTGCGCGCGCTTGGGATATGTTTACAAAGGCGACGAGGCGGGTTTGTTTGGCCGCATTGATGAGCTGATGAACATTGCACGCACATCTTTGGAAATCAAGCGCAAGGTTATTGAACGCCTGATTGATAACGGTTTGTTCCCCTTCACAAAGCGTTATCTCGGCACGTTGCGCAACCACTTTTCAACCATTGGCGTGAACGGCATTAATGAAATGATCCGCAACTTCACAAACGATGAGCATGACATTGCTGATGAATGGGGACAAGCTTTTGCCGTGAAGTTCTTGGATTATATCCGCGCCAAAATGGTCAAGATCCAAGAAGAAACAGGGCATATGTACAACCTTGAGGCAACACCTGCTGAGAGTGCGACATATCGTTTTGCCCGTGAAGATAAAAAACGCTTTAAAGATATTATTCAGGCCGGTACAAAAGAAGATCCGTATTATACAAATTCTTCACAACTGCCGGTCGGCTATACCGATGACCCGTTTGAGGCTTTGGACAAGCAATCCACATTGCAAACAAAGTACACAGGCGGCACAGTGCTCCACCTTTATATGAGCCAACGTATTTCATCGGCTAAGGTCTGCCGCGACTTGGTCAAACGCGTTTTGACCAACTATCGGTTGCCCTATATTACCATTACACCCACCTTCTCAATTTGCCCGAAACATGGCTATTTGAATGGTGAACACAAATTCTGCCCCATCTGCGATGAGGAGAAAAAGGCAGAGAAAATTAAGGCTCTTAAGGCCCAAAACGTAGCTTAACAACAAATTATTTATAAGGAGAACAAAAATGACAGAAGTTTATAACATCAACGACATCAAATTAGCCGATTCCGAACGTCAGCCTTGCGAAGTTTGGACACGCGTGATGGGTTATCACCGTCCGGTCTCCGAATTCAACAGAGGTAAAAAGTCGGAATATTATTCACGCGTTTGCTTCTGTGAAGAAAAAGCAGTCCGCGTTATGAATGAAAATTTGGCTGTTGCTGCTGAATAATCTTCAATGGATGAAAATTACTCCATTATCATCGGCGATGTTGAGCAATTCAGCATCGTCGATTTTCCTGATAAAATAGCCGCTGTTGCCTTTTTACAAGGGTGTCCGTGGCGGTGTCCGTTTTGTTACAATACATCACTTCAAAAAATTGGCGCGCAGCCTGAAAGCGACTGGACTTTTGAAAAGTTTCTCGCCTTTTTGAAAAAGCGCCGTAACGTTCTGGACGGCGTGGTTTTTTCGGGCGGTGAGCCTTTGGTGCATAATGGGTTATATGAGGCTGTTTCAGCGGTTAAGGATTTGGGTTATGCTGTAGGGTTGCATACCGGCGGGTATCGTCCTGACGCGCTTTTGAAGGTTTTACCGTTGCTTGATTGGGTGGGGCTTGATATTAAAGCGCCGCTTGAAAAAGAACGTTATAAGCAAATCACGGGCGGCATTGCCGATGTTCAAAAGGTTCAGGAAAGCTTGGAGCTCTTAATTCAAAGCGGGGTTCATTTTGAGTGCCGCACAACTTGCGATCCGCGTATGCTTTCTAAAGAAGATATATATCAGATTGCCGAGACACTTCAAAAAGCGGGCGTGAAAAAGTATTACATTCAAAAATATCGCCCTGTACCAACCGATAAGTCAACCACCGATTCCATGTGTACTGATTTGGTGGAGGATGCCGAATTGAACGCTTATTTGAAAAAAAGTTTTAAGGTCTTTGAGGTGCGAAAATGAGTTTATATGAAAATGCCAAAATTTTGCTTCAAACCGAGTATGAAACGCATCGGACGGCAAAGGCGATGTCAAACCCGCAATATGTTGCGTATATTGAAGAAAAATGGCGGCATTCTTGGCAAGTTGCTGGTGCGGGTAACCTGATTTTGAGAAATGAGCCTTATTTTCAGGGGAGAGATTCGGCATTTTGGGAAAAAGCGAAAACAGCCGTTTTGTTGCACGATGTTTTTCGGTTTCGCGAGGCACGTCTGAAATTTGAGGAAAATAAAAAAATTGATCATGGTTTGTGTGGCGCGGCATTCTTAAAAACTTTGCCTGAATTTAATGATGTTTTGATTTGGCTTCCTATTAAGCACCACGGGCATATGATTGAAGATTTGTATGCTGATGCCGAATATCAGGCATTGCCCGAGGGGCAGCTCAAAGAAGATGTGCGCCACATCGCATTTTTGGTTCGTGACGCGGATAAGATTGCGAACTGGCAGATTTTAACCAATGAGTTTGATGCCATGCGCATTGTGTGGTTACCTTTTCCGGACGATTTTTCAAAGTCGCAAGCCCCAATTATGCCGAAACTTTGGGCAGAATTTTGCAAGTGTCGCGTTCCACAAGGGAGATTTCTTGATACAAACGTCAGCTCGCTTTTATCAACGTTTTCGTGGATATTTGATATGAATTATCAATCTTCCGTTGTTTTTTGCAAAAAACTTAATTTATTTGAAAAATTTTACGGCATTCTTAACAAATTTCAGCCAGATCCGCTCAAAATGGCACAAATTAGGCAAATTGTGAGCGAATATGTGGAAAAAAGATTTCAGCTTAAAATTGGTTAGTGAAGCATTTCAAGCGTGGATTTTTGCAAGGCTTTCACACGATCATAATTCTTTTTGCTTTTGCCGGCAGCGTAAATGTCTAAAAGCCGTTGACAGATCATGAGCGTGTTTTGACATTTTTCCAAAGTTGAAACATTTTCCTCCATCACAAAATTAAGCGCAAATTCCAAATATTTTGCCTGAAGACGCATGTCATCCGTAGTGTTTGCAAGCTCCATAAAGGCTTGACGCTTATAAGGCGCATCTTGCGAAAGCGCAATCTGCTCAATGGCTTTGCGCCAGTTTTTTTCGTCCTGAAGCTCGCCGTAAACATGCGCTAATTTTTCCAAGGTGTGGTGTTTATCAGATTCTGTTTTGCAAAATTCCAAAGCGTTTTCATAATATTGCACGGCATATAGGTAATTATCCGCCATGGGTGTGTGCGTGTTGCGCTCTAAAAACATATCGCCGATGTTGCTGTATGTCCAAAACAAAATTTGGTTGCGTTTGACGCTATCATCCGCAATACATTGTTTGGCGTGAGCGCAATACGTTATGACCTCGTTATAAGCCAAGAGCTTGTCATCAATATCTTGCAGATATTTCACGCGTTCAGCGGCGGCGCGGTAAATTTTAACAAGATCATTGCCTGTTTGAAACGGACGTTTTTCAGAGCGTATCATCTGACTTCTCCGCCTGAATGCAGGCAATACTCATGACGTTGCAAGGCATAAATTTGGTGCACAACGCACTGATCACAAATACAGCCGCGGTTAAGGTGGATGCAGTTGCTTTTTTGGAAGGCGCAAAACATTTTTTCAAAGTGTGTGCGCGTTTGTAAATCCGCCTCTGTTTGAATGGAATTTTCGGGTTCATTCTTAATTCTGCAAACCGTCGAATAAGACGGGCATTTCATACATAAACAAAACGAAGCATTTTCCAAAGTTTTTTGAACGCGCATCAAACCCTCCATATTATTGGGGTTTGAAATAAGCAACTTTTTCAAAATAACAAGAAGGGATTAAACTTTTAGATATGCTCAAAAATACCGTCTTGAATAGGTGGTAAAAAACCGCTACTCGGGCGGGGTAAAAATTCAACCGAATCGACACGTGCCGCCCAAGGCCCTTCATAACAGGCGGCAATCATTTGTTCCAAAGGCCTTTCTTCGCCCTTCATCAAAATTTCAACGCTGCCATCAGGCATGTTTAAAACCCAACCGGAAATGCCACCGATTTCGTGCGCTTTACGTTCCGCCCAACGTCGATAACCGATGCCCTGTACACGACCTGTTATTTTTAAGCAAACTTCTTTCATATTAATTATGATAGGGAAAAAGTGTTAAAAAAAGGTACTTTAAAAAAATAGGGTTGTCAATAATAAAAATCAAGCAGAATCAAGGTTCTAAAATTTTAAAAAGTGTTGCATTTTAAGGTACCCTTTTTTTGATTGATTCAAATGAGGAGAATAAAATGCGATACTTGATGTTTTTGTTAGGCTTGATGTTTGCAAATGTTGCAAATGCGATTGATTGTGAGAAGGTGCCAACGTGTGAAGAGTTAGGATATTCTCGAGATGATGATCCTTATTGTGCGGACAATGGCTATATGTATTGTCCGTTAGACCATTCGTATAAGAAATGCGTCAATATGGATTGTGCCAAGCTTGGTTTTACCGAAGATGACAAAACGTCCTGGTGCGGGAAAATCGTGAAATGTAAAGGCAATCAAAAATTTACGGCTTGCAAAGCACTTTGTGAAATCGGCGATGTTTATTATGCAGACGGGACCTGTGGTTATGTTCAAGATTATGACAACACTAAAACCCCTGTCGGCATCGTATTTTACACCTATGATGAGGGGCGTCACGGCAAAGTCATCAGTTTACATCATTTAACTTTTGATGAAAATAATACCTTTCATCCTGAAAATCCTTTTGGGCAAAGTAATAAAGATCCGTATTTTGGGCTAGCAGGTATTACGCCGCAAATCGAAGGCTTTGCCTCTGCTCAAGAGTTAATTACCGCTCTTCAAAAGCATGAGGCGTACGCTTTTGCAGGACTTGAAAACACAGATATTTTAATCAACACCAAGTTGGAAAATTGTACCTATCCAAAGGGTAGTCTAAATTATAACAAGTTTTGCCAAGCCACAATGGCTTTGGCAGCGCACAATTTTTATCCGCCTCAAGTTGATTCGGCAAACCCTATCACAGGGCAAGGCAGATGGTATATGCCCTCGGTCGGCGAACTTGTTTTGCTTTGGAACTCGGATATGAGCAAACTAAAAAGCAATGGTGTGGCAGGAGATTGGTGGACAATAAAGAATACTGCAACGCCTGATATTCGTGATAAAGTAGATGAAACCCTTCAAGCTCTTAAAGACAAAAATGTTCAAACGAATTTATTAGCTGAAGAGGGAAATTTTTTGTGGTCATCAAGTTACTTGGATGGCAACAGATACCTTGCCGTTCATTTATGCAAAAATTGTGGCGGAGACATTGCAATGGATGGGGCAAGTGGCACAAAGCCTATGCGGGCGATGTTGGCATTTTAGAAAGGAATTGCAACAGCCACAACACCTTTGCCCCAAACCCAAGGAAAGCGGATAAAAAACTAATCCTTATTTTGCACCGATTTATGGGAAAGGCGGATAATGAGGCGAATGGAGTGATTGTTTGCTCAAAAGTACCGCAGTGTACGTAAGAGGTACATGAGGACACTTTTTCCCCTTAAATTGCTCTAAATGCCAGCTATACGCCTTTCCTCCCCGCTATACGCATTTCCTCAAATAAGATTCAGCATCAACCAACTTATCCCTGATTGCCTTTCGCCGTGCTTCCGCTATTGCTTCCTTTCCCCAATTGCGGGCTTGAAAGAGCTCTTCCATTTCGGAAAGCTCAAAGGCTTGTTTGGCGTCAATTTTACCTTTAACAAGCGCCAAAGCTAATAAAACGGAATGCATATCTAAAGCAGCGGTGTAAAATACTGCCATTTCTTTATCTGAAAAGGCGCGAATATAGTTTTTAAAGTCCGCCAAAAAATTTTTGCTGACAGGAGGAACGTTAAGCGATGTTGTCGGCTTAAAATCAGCATTCACGGTTTGATTGACCCAATTCACGATAGGGAGCCATTTAGACTTTTGCTCTTCCAAAAGTTTTTTATCCGTGCTTAAAAAAAGCATAACATCAGTACGGGCAAAATCCGTTAATCGATCAACAAGCTCTTCTCGATGCAAGGAAATTTCCTGCTCAAGTTTTTTCCAATTTTGTATCATTTATTTTTTCTTTCCTGATAAAATGCCTAAAACACCTTTTGCTGTATCCGTAATCAGGTTAACACCGCCGCTGATGGCATCACTTGCGCCCTGATAAGCGCTCTGCCCCGCAGCTTGAACACCCTTTGGCGCAGGGAACATAGATTGATACGCTGTGCCTTTAAGCGCGGTATAACAAGGCGATTCGTCCACATCAAGCAAAAGTTGCGAGCCTAAAAACGCCGGCCCGGCAGCCGCCACACCAACCACATTCTTAATCACGGCGGAATTATCAAGCGCAAGGCGCGGACTATCAATGGTACCGCTCACTTTGAGCAAGGAAGAGATAGCTTGCACCACATTTGTATCGGCAAGTTTACCGTTAAACGGATGAATTGTCAGATTAATTTTATCATTCTTCAAATTAACGCTTCCATCGCCAACCACCGTTAAATCTTTGGCATTAAAGACAATCCCTTTCGGGAAAGAGGCGTCGCCGTTTTTGATATCGGCACGCGCAACGGCGCATTGAAGTTTCATAACTTTTTCTTTTGTTTTAATATTGAGTGTTCTCAAAATTTGGCTGACAATGCTACCTTCCAAATATTTAAGCGAGCCTGTTTGAATCCTCGATTCGCCCACAATGGCAATCACTTGCCCATTCAGACTTTCAACAATTTGACGCACGGTTTTGCCTTCACCTTGAAGATTAAGGCTCAAATCCGTCTTACCGCCGCTCCCAATGCCAAAGTGATTGTCATCCGTCACGCCCAAATTCGGCACCAAACTTTGCAACACAATATTTTGCCCTTTGGCATCAAGTGAAAACACATTTTGATTAGCATTAACCATAGCATTCGCATTTAACGTGCCACCACCCAAATTGGCATTTAAGGGGTTCACATTCAAAACACCATTATTGAGCTTGGCAGTTAAAGAAACATTACTTAACGCCATATCCTTATTAACAACCAACGTCGTCACATTAACTTTGGCATCAGCATTCACAAGCTTCAAGGCGCTCAAATCAACAGGTGTCGCCGGCACAAAGTTTGCCGCTTCTGCCGAACTCACAAGGCTCACTTGCGCTTTTTTAACCGGTGCGGAAAGCTTTGTCACATCAATTTTCGGGCTTTTAAGAACAGCGTTCACATAAGGTTTAGAACCGCTTAAATCCGCCTTAACTGTACCTGTAATTGTATTACCGGCAACATTTAACTTTTGAATTTCCGCCACAATATTTTTAACATTTCCGCTTAAAGCCGTTTGCAAATTGACATCCGGCGCACCGAAATTACCCGCCGGATTTTGCGCGCTGACATTGCCCACAAAGGAAATGTTACCACTCAAAAGTCCGGATAGTTTTACATCTGCATCAACGGTGGCACCATAAGCTTTGACTTTGGCATGAACTGGAAAATTCGGCTCATCACGAAGCAATGACTGAATGGACCCCGTGGTGGCGGTGGCATTAATTTGTTCACCGTTAAACAATAAATCCGCCACAATATCAACATCGCTAGCCATATCTTCCGCCGTTAAGGCAAAAGACTGCACCCGAACATCAGTTTTAGAGCGGCTTTTTAAGTCCTGATAAATAACAACACCATTTTCAATATCCACTTCTTTGGCAACCAAATTCAGCGGGGCGGAAACTTCCACCGCAGCATCATTTGCCGTTAAAGGCGCAGCTTGCGCTGTTTGAACGCCTGGTTTTTCAAATGTCCAGTTATTTTCGCCTGTCGGACTCACATATAAATAAACTTCGGGTTCCACAAGCTGAACCGTATCAATCACAATTTCTTTATCCAAAAGGGGCAAAACGGAGACTGAAACCTCAACCGACTTTGCTTTCACCATATCAGGCGTGGGCGCCCATGCGGGGTTGCTCAAGCTCACGTCATTCAAAACAGCTGTCGGCACGAGCGAGATTTTGAGCCACGCGTCACCATTTAAGGAAAGTTTGCGCCCGGTTTGTTCATAAACCGCCTTTTCAGCATATGATTTATATTTATTCAAATCAAACGTTTTAATAAACACAAAAAGCGCGATTGCGGCAACCGCCACAAGACCAAAAACACTCCACAAAAGAAACTTGAAAAATTTGATCATCAGTTAAACTCCTTCAAATTAAGCCCCAACGCGGTGGCATCTTCCTTAAAATAATCAGGCAATGGCGCCTTGACAACTGTTTTTTTCGAACTCACAGCAGATAAATCAATTTGAAACGCATGTAAATGCAATTTACGGGATAAATCCGCACTTTTCGGACGTTCAGTGCCATAATATTTTGTATCGCCCACAAGCGGACACCCAATATATTCCATATGCGCCCTGATTTGATGCGTCCGCCCTGTCAAAGGCTCCGCCTCAACAAGCGCAAATTTTGTGCCGACCGCATCCACAACCCGATACGCTGTTTCCGCAACCTTGCCTTGCTCCGAAACGGTTGCTTTCTCGCCGATTTTTTCAAGCGGTGCGCGGATAACATCTTGCATTTTGGGCGGGCAGCCATAGCACAAAAGCACATATTTTTTGCCCATTTGATGTTCGCGAAAAGCCTTTGTTAAAATTTCCGCATACTTACGGTTACGCGCCAAAACCAAAACCCCGCTTGTGTCTTTATCGATTCGGTGGACAAGTTTCGGGCGTTCCGAAAGCTCAAAACAAAGCGCATCCAACATACCGTCCAAGTGCCGTGAAATACCGCTTCCACCTTGCACCGCCAAACCCGAAGGCTTATTTAAAACCAAAATATTTTCATCTTTATAAATAACCAAACTTTGTGCAAAGGCAATATCTGCCTTTGAAAGCACGCGTTCTTCCGGTGCGGCCTTTTCCCGATCAAGCGGGGGAATGCGTAATTCCTGCCCGGCAACAAGGCGCGTGTTGGCTTCCGCCCGTTTGCCGTCCACCTTGATTTGCTTGGTGCGCAAAAGTTTTTGAAGCCGCCCCAAAGAAAGCGCCGGATATTCGCGCAAAAACCAACGGTTTAACCGCATGCCGTCATCTTCTTTTTTAATAAGAACCGTGGTAACACCCGCCATTTATTTATCCTCTTTTTTCTTATTTTTATTTTTTTCACGCCGCAAATTATCAAAATATTCGATTCGTTTTTTAATTTCGCGTTCAAAACCACGCTCCACAGGCTCATAAAGCTTTTGCCGCTGAATGCCGTCTGGAAAATAATTTTGCCCAGAAAAGCCGTCTTCCAAATTTTGATCATAAATATAGCCTTCACTATAGCCCAAATTTTTCATGAGCTTTGTCGGCGCGTTCAAAATGTGCTTTGGCGGCATCAGAGAGCCTGTTTGCTTAGCAAGCGCAAAAGCCTTATCCATTGCCTTATAAACAGCGGCGGATTTTGGTGCTGTGGCTAAATAGGCGGCAAGCTGCATCACCGCCAAATCGCCTTCGGGCGAACCCAAACGTTCATAAACTTCCGCACAATGCACAGCTTGCACAACCGCATTGGGATCCGCAAGCGAAACATCTTCAATAGAAAACCGAATAAGCCGCCGCAACAGATAACGCGGATCTTCCCCCGATGAAAGCATACGCGCCACCCAATAAAGCGCGGCGTCAACATCAGACCCGCGGAGCGATTTATGCACGGCAGAAATCAGGTTATAATGCCCGTCACGCCCCTTATCATAAACCGGCGCGCGGGAACGAATGATGTTGACAATGTTTTCTTTGTTAAAAATCTCGCCCTCTTTGGCGTAAGCCCACACGCTTTCTGCCAAATTTAAGATGTATCGCCCGTCACCATCGGCAATTTCTTTCATGAAACTGCGGGCTTCACCATCAACGGGAAGTTTACGCCCTGTTTCTTTTTCGGCGCGTTCTAAAAGCACTTCAAAATCATCCGTTGTCAGGCGGTTCAAAACAAAAACCTGACACCGCGAGAGCAAAGCGGCATTGAGCTCAAAAGAGGGGTTTTCCGTGGTGGCGCCAACCAAAATGACCGTGCCGTCTTCCACATAAGGCAAAAAGCCGTCCTGTTGCGACTTATTAAACCGATGAATTTCATCCACAAACAAAAGCGTGCCTTTGCCTTGGTTGGCACGGCGTTCTTGGGCATATTGAAAAACGCGTTTTAGATCCGCCACGCCTGAAAAAACCGCAGAAATCTGCTCAAAATAAAGATTGGTATGCTCCGCCATAAGACGTGCAATCGTTGTTTTGCCGCACCCCGGCGGTCCCCATAAGATGAAAGACGAGATTTTGCCACTTGCAAGCATACGCCCCAAAGGCGCATTTGCCCCCACCAAATGGTCTTGCCCGACAACCTCATTTAAATTATGCGGTCTGAGCCTGTCAGCAAGCGGTCGTTTAACCTGATTTGAAAAAAGCGTGTCTTCCATTTTTTAGCAAAAACCCGATTCGCAAATTTGAACATGCGTTGAGTTTAGCAAAAAATTTGAATTGCACAATCTTTTTTTTAAGCGCCTTTAACCACGTTCGCGTTCTCCGCGTGAACGGCTATAAGCATAAACATCACGAACGGATTCCCGAAAACGTTTAGTATTTTCGCGATATTTTTCCCGCGTTTCTCTGATTTTATCTTCTTTAGCGCGCTTATTGCGCTCATACTCATAATCTGTTAAGTCCACCTCACCAGAGCCGCGGACACGGTCATCATGAAAAGAATCCGTCATAGCATCATCAAAGTCATAATCTTTTCCCTTGTTTTCATCAACCGGCTTGCTCTCGCGAATTTCCTTATCAATAACTTCTCGCCGATTTTCCATAATTTCATTAATTTCTTTTTGTTGTTTTTGGATTTCTTTTTCATCGGTTAAGTTGCGCGACTTATGAAATTTATCCAAAATTTCCTGATCTTCAAGCTCGGGTTTTTTAACAAAGAAAGTATAAACTTTTTTGCCCATGGTTAAAAGCGTTGCAACGGTTATGCCGGGGTGTTTGGTCAAATCCCACACACCGGCGGTGCCACGTCCGTCAAAAAACGATGATAAATCCACACCCTTAAATTTCTTTTTCTTACGCTTAGGTGTCATGATTTGTTTAAGTTCTTTTTCCGTTGGCGGGCGCCCCAAAGCTTGGGCTATTTGCTCCGGCGTAATGTTTGTTTCGCTCAAATCAAGCTCCCAAATGTTCACGCCCGTAAAGTTCACACCCGTTAAATCCACGCCACGCAAGTCAACCGCGCGCAAATCAATTTTAGAAATATCCAAAAGCGCCAAATTAAGCCTTCTAAGGTTCAGCTTGTGCGGATAATAAATAGCAAGCCACTCCACCAAAGCCTGAAGCTCATCAAGTGCAATCTGATCCATTTCAACATCAAGCAAAATAGCGTCTTGAATATCGGCGCCTTGCAAAATAACACCGTTCATTTTAGCGCCGGTAAAGTCGGCACTGCGCAACACGGCATCAGAGAAAACAGCGCCGTTAAGGTTTGCTTCGCGAAGGTTCGCCCCACTCAAATCAGCCGAGGTAAAGTTTGCGCCTTCAAGGTTAGCTTTAGAAAAATCTGCCTCACGAAGGTTTGCTGCGCTAAAATCAGCTTTTGCCAGATTTTTGCCGGCATATTTCGCCCCGCATAAAATTTTACCGCTAAAATTAAGAGTATCTGCGTTTAGTGAATGTTCTTCTAAAGCGTTTGTCACGGCTCGCCAAGAAACGCTCTCATTAAAAAGCTTATCGTCATCAAATTTTGCCATTTGATTTGCCTTTCTTTAATGCCTTATCATAACGCTTTTTATTTTGATTTTCAATCAAATTTTGCTTAGCTTCTGAAAGCATCAAATATTTCACAAGCGCAATGCCGAAAATGCTAAAACTTGCCGCAATGGCAAAGAAAACAGACCAACTCACATATTCTGCCAAAAGCCCGCTTGTAGAGGCAAAAACATCGCGCGCCACACTCATCACGGAAGATAAAAGCGCATATTGCGTTGCCGTATAGAGCACATTGCAAAGCGAGGATATATAAGCCACAAGGGCAGTTGTCGCCATGCCAGAAGAAAAGTTTTCCAAGGAAATCACAAGCGTCAAAAGCCACAAATTATGCCCCTCCAACGCCTGCCATGAAAACATCAGCGTGGTAAGCCCTTGCGTAAAACCGCAAATGTACATACCTTTCAAAATGCCCACTTTTTTAAGCAAAATACCGCCAAACAGCCCGCCGATGATGGTTGCTGCCATGCCGTAAATTTTGATGATGTAAGCAATTTCAAGCTTTGAAAAACCCATATCGTCATAAAACGGAAACGACATCGGGCCGAAATAAGCATCGCTCATCCGATAAATAAAAATAAGCGCCAAAATCAAAGGCCATTGCCGATGTTTGGCAAAATCTTTAAAGGGCGCCAAAACGGAGCCTTTCCAAAAATCAACTGCCCGTTTATGAAACGATTTCGCATTTTGAACGGTGTATTTAAACTTTGTTTCAGGCTCACGAACAAGCAATAAAGTCACAAACCCAACAAGCGCACCGAAAGCCATCACAAAATAGACCGTATGCCAAGAAACAAAAGATGCCAAACTTAACGCTCCGGCGCCCGAAAACACTAATCCCAAGCGATATCCCAACACAAACACCGCGGAACCGGCGGCTTGCTCTTCCTCGCGCTTTGCAAAACTTTCCACGCGGTAAGCATCTAAAACAATATCAAGGGAAGCGGAAGCTATGCAAATGACAACGGCACAAAGCCAAATAAGCGTGTGCTCCGTGACAGGGTTTAAGACAGACATTGCTAAAATTGAAACAAACAAAAGCCAATGAAGCGCCAAGCCCCAACTCCGCCGCCGCCCCATACGCCACAAAAGCGGAAATTTAACCTTGTCTAAAAAAGGCGAAACAAGCCATTTCAGCGCATAAGGGAGCTTCACAAGCGAAAACGCGCCAATCGCGGCATAAGTCCAACCGGCTTCTTTTAACCATAAGCTAAGCGTGCTAAAAACAAGCAAAAACGGAAAACCGCTCGCAAAGCCAAGCCCCATCATCGCCGCCATTTTTTTATTCAGATACGTTGTCAATAAGCTATTTTTCAGCAAGTTAAAACCCCTTTTGCAAAAAGATATATAGAGTCTAAAGCAAAAAAGTTTCCAAGCTATTAAAAACCCCTCCGAAGAGGGGTAAAATTTTTATTCAGCGGCAAGTGTCAGAAAGGAAAAGTCCTTTTTTTTAAGAAAACCCAACGCGCGCTGAATTTCCCAAACCACTCTCAAAGCATTCAGCGCATTTTCGCCGCTGATGCGGGGCGTAGCTTTACCGCGCACACAATCCGCAAAGTGCAAAAGCTCCGCTGCCAAAGGCTGATTTGTCGGAATGAAAAGCTGTTCTACCGAGCCTTTTAAGCCATAATTCATCCAATCAGGCAATTCTTCTTGGTTAACGTAAGGCATGCGCCCTTGCGCGTGAACATTAATGCTTTGATTGATAAAGTCCATATCAATATAGTTTGTATCGGTTGTGACCGTTAAGGTACGCACACGCGCCTGCGTAATGCGACTGGCGGTAAGGTTCGCGGTTGCGCCGTTTTCAAACTCCAGAATCGCGGTAATATAATCTTTTCCTTCAGGTTTATCAGGCGTTTTAACCGAGCATGCCTGCACTTTAACAACGGGCGATTTCACGAGCGATTGGATCACTTCCACATCGTGAATCATCAAATCCATTGCCACGTCAACATCGGTAATACGCCCGCTTGCAGCAGACATACGTTGCGCCGTTAAAGAGCGAATTTTGGAAGTGTCAGATAAAATTTTAGCCATTTGTTCCACTGCCGGATTAAAGCGCTCAATATGCCCAACCAAAAGCGTCACCTTATGCTTTTTAGCGGCGTCAATCAGGCGGCGGCATTCTTCTTCCGTTGTTGCCAAAGGCTTTTCAATCAAGCAATGAATGCCATGGGTTAAGAAAAATTCGCCCACATCAGCATGCGTAACAGAAGTTGTCACCACGCTCACGGCATCAACATTTTTCGCAACCTCTTCAAGACTTGAAAATGCTTTAATACCAAAAGTTTCCGCCGCAGCTTTGGCAGCCTCGGGGAAAATATCATAAACACCCACAAGATCAACGCCTTGGAGCGTTTTATAAGTTTTGAGGTGGTTTTTACCCATCACGCCGGCGCCGATAACGGCAACTTTCAAGGGGTTTTCCATATAAAATCCTTTTCAAAGTTCAAAGTTATGTTTTATATAACACATTTTGGCTCAAAAAGCTTATAAAAAGATGTTACATATTGTTACAACTTTGTTTTTGAGTCTTTCCAAGCTTTGAACGGTGTATTTAAAACCTAAGAAACAAAAAAAACGGTTTCAAAAGAAACCGTTTTTTTCAAAGATCAAAAGTTAAAATGCCGACGTCGTAATGCTTGTAAGCCAATACCGATAACCGCAAACCAAGCAAAAATTCCTCCCGTGAAAAAAGCCACACAAGAAGCCAACTCATGACCGGTAAAACCTGCAACCCAAAAAAGCACGATGGACAGCATTGACACAACCATGGAAACTGCAATAAAAATTTCAATCTTTTTCATAAATTTGAGAATAATAAGTTAAATAATTTTAATTCAACTTAAATATATCACAAATTTACCCCTCATGCAAGCTTTTTTTAATCTCAACTTTGCTTTTCTCTATAGCAATTTAAAGGTACCTTAAAAAATTGGGGTTGTCAAGCTCTAAAACCCGCAGTTTCACGTTGGTTAAAGTGTTGCATTTAAGGGTACCCTTTTTTTGATGCGATTCGAATAAGGAGTATAAAATGCGCTATATAATGTTTTTGTTAGCTTTATTGTTAGCCAATGTGGCAAATGCGATTGATTGTCAAAAGTTGCCGAGTTGTGAAAGCTTGGGTTATTCCACAGAATCCGATCCGAATTGTGCGGACAATGGTTATATGTTTTGCCCATTTGACCACGAGTATAAAAAATGCGTTCAGTACAACTGTGAACAGCTTGGCTTTACGCAAAATGACAAAACATCGTGGTGTAAAAATATCGTCACTTGTCGCGACAATCCCGAATATACCCTTTGCGTGAAAGCAATTTGTCAAATTGGGGATGTTTATTATGCGGACGGTTCTTGCGGTTTACCAGAAGATTATAACGCCTCCAAAACGCCTGTCGGAATTGTTTATTATGTGGAAGAGGGCGGTTATCATGGGCGCGTGATGGCGTTAAACGGTTTAACAGGCGATGAAAATCATAATTTTGACCCCAAAAACCCTTTTCATAATATAAATGATCCATTAGTTCAAGGCTTTAGGCTCTATGATGTTCCTGAAATTGAAAATATTCCGAAGGAGATAAACAAGCTTTCTTCTCGCTTAAACGGTCAAGAAGAAACGAATATTTTGGCAAAAGCGGTTAATCCCGATTGCTCTTACAAAGAAGGAACATCTGATTATCATTGGTATTGTGTCGGCACACAGGCGCGGGCAGCTTTGGCATTTTATCCGCCTAATACCAACGAGAATAATCCTTATGTTGGCGCAGGGAATTGGTATCAACCTGCCATTGGCGAATTGTTACTCTTAACAAAAAATGACGCGTGGAATATAGTTCTCAAAACAGTTGATAAACTTGAAGCGGCGGGTGTTGATGTTTCTTACCCATGTGATAAAGATACAAATTTGTCTTATAAACACTGTACCTCTACAACAGGTTCAATATATGAGGGTTATCCTTATACTTCCTATGAATTTCTCCCTGAAACATCTGATAAGATTTGTTCATCATGTAACCGTGATACAGGTGGTGAAATCCGCCCAATTTTAGCCTTTTAGAAAAATCACGCGAATGTGAACTTGCGAGGCGCTGATAAGCGCCGATGCAAGCGTTACAGAGCAAGAAGAATCCTCTTAAAGCTCCAGTTCAGCGATATTAATGACTTTTTTCTTAAGCTTTTCTGCCAATTTCACAGCTTTATATGCCCCGCCGTAATGCCGTGTGATATAACAAAGAATGATATCGGCATTTTTGACCATGTACTCATTGCGCTTGACAATAGCCGCTTTCCAAGGAACATGGTAAAGCTCTCCCGGAAATAAGAGCTGATATTTATCGGAAAGCACATCAAACAAACCATCGGAAAGATTATAAGCCGGCATAATGCAGACATCAATTTCAGGATAATTATTCTCTTTCATATCAAGCAAAATACGCCGTGCATAAAAATCACATTCACCGTTATTGGTGAACCAAAATTCATAAACCCCTTGTTCATCGATAAGTTTTCGGCAAACCTTTTCAAGCACATGTTCATAATAACCAGAAAGAACAACATCTCGGTGTCCGAAAAAAGCGCAAATTTTATGCATACGCATGGAACCTTCCTATCAGCCCAAGTTTAGCAATCCTTTAAAAGAAAAAAAGCCGCTCCTTAAGAAGCGGGCGGATGTTCAAAACCGTATCTGTTTAGACGGCTCGGCTTATTTGGCTGAGCCTTATTCACCGACATCCGTCCAAAGACAAGAAGTCGGCACAATTTAAGGTCGTGTGCAAACGACCAAACAGATAAAGGGTTTTGACGCCCTAGGCAGAATTTCTGCTTGTCCTGACTCTATTTAATCTCAGACGGAAAGTCAAGAAGAAAAAGGGAAATAGGCTCAAATATCAAAAATTCAAGGAAGGAAAGAGGAAAATTAGAGCAATCAAACGCGTCCGCCATATAATATCACTCTTCAGCTTCGCTTCAGAGTGACATTATGAGGAGGCCGGCACCTCGCAAGCTAACAATCGCGTAATCCGCCAAGGCGGTCTTGCTCCGTAAAGCTTGCCCTGACGGGCGCGCTAACTTCGCTACGGTCAAAGACATTCTAAATTCTCTCGCTTGCTGTCGCGGCGCTCGCTCATTAAGAATGTCTATCTACGCCACTAAAAAAACAGCCATTCAAGGCTGTTTTTTTAGTTTAGTGGCGTCTTGCTCGTAAGTTTTGCGTTAATCGCAAAACTAACTCGCTTCGGTCACCGCTCTGTAACGCTTGCCTCGGCGCCTGCCGGCACCTCGCAAGCTAACAATCGCGTAATCCGCCACTAAAAAAAGTGACGTTAAGTCACTTTTTTTAGTGGCGTACCCGGCGGGGATCGAACCCACAACCTTCGGCGTCGGAGGCCGACACTCTATCCAATTGAGCTACGGGTACATTTGGTTTTGTTCCTTTCATAATCTATTTTTTTGCGTTTGGAAAGCCTTTTTTTACTTTTTTATTGATATTTTTGCTTGACTTGCTCAAGAAATGTTTGTATGAACAACCAACAGAGAGTTTTTTATTTTGATAAAGGATTATGAAAATGTCTAAAAAATGTGATATCACCGGCGTTGGCGTCCAAAGCGGAAATAATGTCAGCCATGCGAATAATCGCACACGTCGCCGTTTTATGCCTAACCTTCATGTCGTTTCTTTGATGAGCGATATCTTGGGTAAGGTCTTTAAGTTGAAGGTCTGCGCTAAAACTTTGCGCACGATTGAACATAACGGCGGTTTGGATGCTTATTTGGAATCTACACCGGCTAGTAAGTTGACTGATGAAGCGAAGAAAATTAAAAAATCTATCGCCAAGAAAAAAGGTGCTCCCGAAGGTTCCCGCAAATCAGCGAAAAAGCCCGTCAAAATTACTTCTGCCAGATTAGAAAAAGTGAAGGCAAAACCTGCTAAGGCTGAAAAGCCCGCTAAAGTAAAACCGGCACCGAAAGCAGCTGCTCCGAAAGTTGCAAAAGCGCCGAAGGCTGAAAAACCGGCTGCAAAATCTACTGCAAAACCGGCTAAAAAGCCTGCGGCAAAATCTGCTGCAAAACCTGCTGCTAAAAAAGCGGCTGCAAAAAAATAATCTTTCTTTGAGTATGAAAAACCTCCGAGTTTTCGGAGGTTTTTTTATGGGTTGCTTTCCAAAATTTCCATGACAATATCATATTCAAACCCTGCGCGAATAAGCGTGCCCATATCTTTTTGTTTGTTTTCGCGCCGGTTTTCTTCATCTTCCCGGAAAGGACCGATTTTTTTCTTTTTTGCAAATTTAAGCGCCATGGCTTTGGCATCATACTCCTGATTTTCCAAAATATCATTGGTAATATTTTCGTCCACGCCCTTTTGTTTGAGCTTGTTTTGAATGTATCTTGCGGGTTTGCCTGCAGCTAAATAATCGCGGATTTTAAGCTCCGCGTACCGCTCGTCATTAAGATAACCCCAACCCTTAAAATCTGCCAAAAGTTGCTCAATCCAAACATAAGCTTCATCTTTGTTAAAATCAGGGTTTTCCCGCGCATAATCATAAACGCGCCGGCGTAAAACAGAGCGCAAATTTTCGGTGGAAGATTCGAAGCGTTTGAGATAATAAAGCCCAATGTTTTTCAAACGTTGGGGCGTTATTTTCCGCTTGGGTTTCCTTTGTGTTTGTAAAGTTTTATCTTCCACTTGAAAAACCTTTCATTTTACATTAAATTGCACCTTAAACATAACTATTATAAAAGGAAAACAATCTTGCGTAACAAAAATTTTGACACTTGTGTATCGTTTCATATCAATGAGGGCGCGTTTATCGGTCGGATTGTGCGCTTAAACGATGTTTTGAACCAAATTTTGGGCAAACATTGCTACCCGCTTAATGTTTCGGCAGCGTTGGCAGAAACTTCGGCGCTCGCCGTTTTGCTTTCAAGCCTTTTGAAATATGACGGTTTGTTTACGCTTCAAATTCAGGGAAACGGCCCTGTTTCGCTTTTGGTGGCAGATGTGACATCGGCAGGCATTGTGCGCGCTTGTGCTAAGTTTGACGCTGAAAAACTTTCTCAAGCTAAAACTTTGCGCAAAACGGAAGATTTAATTGAGCCTTTGCCGCACCTCGTGGGTGGTGGCTATATGGCCTTTACGGTTGATCAAGGCAAGCAAACGCAACCTTATCAAGGCGTGGTTGATTTGCAGGGCAAAACGCTTACCGAAATGGCGTTGAGATATTTTAAACAATCCGAGCAAATTGACACAACGCTTAAATTATTTATCAAACACCCTGAGGGCGATAGTCAAAGTTGGCTTGCAGCAGGCATTTTGCTTCAAAAAGCACCGCTTAAAGGCGGCAAAGAGCTTGAAGCTGACGAGGAAACGCTCAAGCAAACTTGGGAAGATTCGGAAGCGTTTATCAAGAGTTTGACCGAGGGTGAAATTTTTGATGCGAGCTTGACATCTGCTGAAATTTTACATCGCCTGTTTCATGCTAATGGGCTGCAGATCGGGAAAGAGGCAAGCTATACCTTCGGGTGCCGGTGTAGTCGGGATAAGCTTTTGAACACATTGGCAAGCTTTTCTGAAGATGAGATTGAAGATATGCTTGAAGACGGCAAAATCAGCGCCACATGCCAATTTTGCGGTGAAAATTATGTTTTTGATAAGGCAGAACTCAAGCGCCAATAAGAAACATCGTTGTTAACGAATTATACACAAATCATCTGCTATTATGATCTAACATAAGTTAACCAGATGAGAATGAACTATGAAAAATTTTAGGAAAATAATTGTTGCAGCTATGGCGCTTTTTTTGAGCGCTTGCGCAGGACAGCAAGATATTGCCGAAACGCCCCGCTTTGTTGAGCCACGTTTCAGAAATGAAGCGCCAATTGAGTTGGAAGTTTCAAAAATTGAAGTTGTTTCAGAGTTTGTCCCAACATTCCAACGTCCGAATGTTGAACATCTTTTCCCTGTTTCCATAGAAAAGAGCGCTCGGATTTGGGTGACTGACCGTTTGGAGGCAACAGGCTCACCGGCGGATCGGGTGGCGAAAGTCATTATTAAAGATGCTAGCGTGACGGAAGAAGAAGTTAAGGCCGAGCAACTTTTCTATAAAGATAATCTGCGTTATAGAGCCATGCTTTCCGTTGTTATCCAAGTTTATTCATCTGATGGGCAGGCCCAAACAAACTTAGATACATGGCGTGAAATTACAATTCCGATTGATACGTCTGTTGAAGATAAAGAGCGCGCATGGAACGATATGACCGACAAACTGATGGAAGAGTTTGATCGCCGTATGGAGCAAAATATCCGCCGTTATCTGAACATGTACATCAAGAACGAAAATATGATTCTTGAATATTAGTCGTTAGCAAGTCCTTTTTTGCGCCGAATTTTATAATAAATAAGCGGGTTTTCAACATATTCAGGTTCGGAAGGCTTGAGATTCTCAAGCGTTTCGAGCCCTTTCTGATTGTTTGCTTTTAAGTATATCGGGCGTAAAGCTGCATCTATTTTTGAATAAATCAGAGCTTTCTTTTCATCTGAAATAAGCTTTGCGCGCCGTGTTTCATAAATGGCACGCTCTAAGTAAGGTTGCGCTAATTTTGGGTTGACTTTTGCCACCTCAATTAAAGCAAAGCTCCGTTCCTCATTTTGAAGGTAAGACAAGGCAATTTCCGTATAAGTTTCAGTCCATTCTTGAATGTTACCCTGCTTTTTCTGTAGGCGGGCAATATTTTTCATAACGCTTAAACGGTCAGCTTCCGGTGCGCATTTTAAGGCATCAATGTAATAAAGCTCGGCGCGCAATAATTTTTCGGTGTTTTGGGGATCAGCACGATAACCGACTTCATTTTTATATTCATTTAAATAGCACTCAGCCAAAGCTAGGTTGATGTTATAAGATGCAAAAGGAGAATCCGTGCTTGTTAACGCCCGCCGATAAGCGGCTTTAATGCGTCCACTGTTTTTAGAATCGTAGCCGAGGCGGTTGACGCAATAGTTGATGCGCTTATAATCAGCGCTATAATCTAAAACCTTTTGCAGACATGTTTTTTCGGCATTATTATTGTTTTCACTAATATAGTTTTCATTATTTTTTTCACCCGCTAAAATTCTGTGCACCAGTGAGAGATTATAGTAGCCGGCAGCTTGTTGCTCTGGGGATAAGGTTTCCGCAATGTTATCAAACTTTTCTTGAATCCGATAAGCTTGGTATGTGGTGAGCGCTTTGTCCGTTTTCATAGATAAAAGGTCAGAAATTTCTGATTGAATGTTAATGACATTTAGCGCAATGCCCATTGGTAAAATACCAATAAGTTGCGGCTTGATTTTTTCAAGCTGCTGTTCAAGTTTTTCTTGATCTTGAAGTGTTGGCTCATTTGCAACAGGTAAACCGATATATTGGAAAAATTTTGCAGAGGCAGTTTCATTTTCTTCTTCAAGTGCCAAATCAATCACTTCATTAGCGCCATAAGCAATGCAATGAGCAATAAAATCCTCATCGCTTGACTGTATGGTGATGTTTCCGGGTTTGCCTTTGGGTTTGCGTTTTTGGACAATAAATTCAAACAAACTTTTTTGAAATTCTGCGTTCTCTTTATTCTCATTGAAAACACGCAGTGAAATGCTTTCTTCTGAAAGGGTTTCCAAAGATTTCACAAGTGAATTTCCGTCAGGTCCAAGCAAGACAATTTTATTGTTATTTTTTTCCAATTTTAACACTCCATTTAGAAATTTTTCTCTATATTTGCGCAAAAAATTGATTTTGTCAAGAAAATTCATAAAAAAACAGCCCCTTGAGGCAAGGGGCTAAAAAATTTTGATTTTTAAGCGCTTGGTGTGTCATAATAAGCTTTGGCAACCGTCATATCTTTCAAGAAATCTTCCATTTCCTGCTCGTGTTCAATTTCTTTACGCAAGATTTTTTCGGCAATATGGAATGTTTTATAATCTTTCCCAAAGCACATGTCGCAAATGCCCTGATAACGCCCCACCGCGCAACGCTCGGATTGCAAAACCTGCTCTACAAGCGTTTTGGTATCAGGCTTAATAGGCGCGTCATATTTGCATTTTGCAATTTTGCTCCAATCATCGGGGTTGATCACGGGTGTGCCGCCAAGTTCAATGATTCTATCGGCAAGCATTTCAGCTTGTTCGCGCTCGTCATGCGCGTGTTCCTTAAACTCTTCCACCACGCCTTTGCGCATTTGCCCTTGAGCAATACGCGCGCCGATCCAATATTGATAATATGCGAGCCATTCTTCCGAAAAAGCTTCATTAAGCACGCGGATGAGCTCGCCTAAATCCACTTTTGCAATTTTTTGTGCCATATCTCCCATTTTTAACATCCTTTCCAAAATTAAAGACGGTGTTTAAATATGGCTGTTTGCTGAAAAATCAACGCCGTTATGCGGATTTTTACGACTATTTAAACTTTGTTTTATATGCTTATTTCAAAGTTTTGAAAAGGAGGCGGCTATGGTTTTGATTGCGCCAAGCATATTATCAGCAGATTTCGGTGCTTTGCGGGCGGAAGTGCAAGCGCTTGAAAAAGCGGGGGCGGATATGATTCATTGCGATGTGATGGACGGGCAGTTTGTGCCAAACCTTACGTTTGGTGCGCCGGTCATTAAAAAAATCCGCGCTTGTTGTAAGCTTCCCTTTGATGTGCATTTGATGATTGAAACGCCTGAAAAGCTTATCCCCTCTTTTGCGGCGGCAGGCGCGGATATCCTGACCGTGCATTATGAAGCATGTCCTAATCTTAAACCTGTTTTGGAAAAAATCAGAGAATTCGGTATGAAAGCTGGCGTCAGCCTTAAGCCTGAAACGCCACCCGAGTTTCTAAACAGCTTTCTCAATGAGCTTGATCAGATTCTGGTGATGACCGTCGAACCGGGGTTTGGCGGGCAAATGTTTATGGAATCGGAGCTTGAAAAAATTGCAACGCTTAAAGAAATGACCAAAGATTTAAGCCTGAAAATTGAGGTTGACGGCGGTATTAATCCGCAAACCGCTAAAATGTGCGTGGAGGCGGGTGCCGATATTTTGGTGGCTGGCACCGCCGTGTTTCAAGACGGTAAATATGCCGAAAACATCAAAGCGTTAAGATAGGAGAAAAAATATGCCCTTGGTGATGGTTATTGAAGATGAAGAAGCTTTGGCGCTTTTGTTAAAATATAATTTGGAAAAAGAAGGCTATGAGGTGGCTATAGAATCGCACGGAAACCGCGCCATTGCCGAGATTGAACAGCGTTTGCCACAGGTGATCATTTTGGATTGGATGCTTCCAGAGCTCAGCGGTATTGAGATTTTGAAACTTATCCGCTCCAAGCCTGATATTAAAAACATTCCTGTGATTATGCTCACCGCCAAAGGGCAGGAAGAAGATAAGGTTCGCGGGCTTTCTGCCGGCGCGGACGACTATGTGACCAAGCCTTTTTCGGTGCCTGAGCTGATGGCGCGTATCAAAACAAATCTGCGCCGTTCGCCTGAAATTTTGCCCGTTAAAGAGCTTGTTTTTGAAGATATCCGCATGGATTTGGTTGAGAAAAAAGTTTTCCGTGGCGAAAATTATGTTCATTTGGGGCCGACCGAATTTCGGCTTTTGAAGCTTCTCATGGAATCTCCCGCCAAGGTTTTTTCGCGCGAATATTTGCTCAAAACCGTTTGGGGCGATAATATTTATGTGGAGAGTCGGACGGTTGACGTGCATATCAGGCGCTTAAGAAAGGCGCTTAATGAGTTTGGCCCTGATTATATCCGCACCGTCCGCGCCACAGGTTATGCGATAGATACCCATGCTTTAGGCGAGGAAGATTAACCTTTCAAAACATTTCTGAAATGCGCGTGCGTAATCGCAATCGCTAAAGCATCAGACGAATCGTTATTTTTGGGCTTGCAGCCGGGGAGCAAAATTTTAACCATTGTTTCCACTTGCTCTTTTGCGGCTTTGCCGACCCCGACCGTTGCCTTTTTAACCTTGTTCGGCTCATACTCAAATAGTGGAATATCCATATACCCCGGCGCCAAAACCACCGCGCCGCGCGCCATAGAAAGCTTAAGCGTTGAAACTGGGTTATTATTTAGAAAAACTTTTTCAATTGAAGCCTCTTGAGGCTTATACATTTCAATCACGCCGCATAATGTTCGGAAAATAAGATTTAAGCGTTGTTCAATCGGCATTTGCGGCTCCGTCGGTATAAACCCGTCGTCAATATACCGCAATCTGTTATTGTCCATTTCAATCACGCCCCAACCTGTTGATGAAAGGCTAGGATCTAGGCCTAAAATTCGAATCATAATCTCTCTCCAAGCAGCTAGTATGGAGGCTAAAAGTAAACATTCAATTAAGGAAAGGCGCATAACCGCTCATCTAGAGCAATTTAAGGGACAAAAGTGTCCTCACGTACTTCTTATGTACGCTGCGGTACTTTTGCCCCTTAAATCACTCTATCTAAACGGTTCTTCGCCTTTCCGAAACTTGGGTGTTAGATAAGGATTCTATCTAAACGGTTCTTGCTCGTAAGCTCTTCTCTATGAGCAATCGCTAACTCGCTTCGGGCAAAGCTCAGGATTGTTAGAAAGAAAAGGACTATACAAAAGGAATAAAAAGGAGTAAAAAAGAAAAAGGGCGGAAGAACGTCTCAGAATAGGGTGACCCCCGTCGTCATCTTGTTCTCCGCCCCCTAATTAAGATACTTGATGGG
>CANRJO010000009.1 GCA_947630965.1 uncultured Alphaproteobacteria bacterium | reverse complement strand
TTTAAATTGAGCATGGTAAATGGATCGCGGGATGAGGGCGCTCTAGATAATTATGCTCGGGCAAGCCTTGAATTTTAAGACAAATCCTTATGCCCTCATAGTTCACGAGCAAGAAAGCCCGAAGGGCATTTGCGAAGGATCCAGGAAAAAAGTAGCTTTGTTTATTTTCACCTGGATTCTTCGGCTTCGCCTCAGAATGACGTCAGTAGGCTATTTCACCCCTTTGCACTAATTCTAAGGAACGCGGATAAAAAGGAATCTTTATTTTTTTCACCTAACCCAAAGGAACGCAGATAAAAAGGAATCCTTATTTTTTTCCTCGCTCTCGGGAATGCGTATAATGAGGCGATTGGAGTGATTGTTTGCTCAAAAGTACCGCAGCGTACTAAAAGTGTACGTGAGGACACTTTTGAGCAAAAAATTGCTCTAGGCGCCCATTAGACGCGTTCCCTTGTGGTTAGACGCCTTTCCAAAAAGTTATTCAGTCATGGCGTATACGTCTTTAACACGCCACTCTTCCTCTTCCCCCTCTTTCGGCGTGGGAACAAGTACATAAATCACATAACCCTGACAAAGTCCAAACCAATTGCCGTTACAAGTGCTTTGGGTGTGGATTTCTACAAGATCGGTAGAAATAGGCTTGATTTTAACAATTTTGAAGCTCATTTCCGTAGGGCGCCCGAGCGATTCGTCTTCCATAAAGATAAATTTAGGAAGTTTTGCCACAGCGCAGCCTTCAAAATCAGGGTTCAGTGTGCATTTCACCGCCTGATCAAGCGCGCAGATCATGGCGCTTTCGGCAGGGCAGGCGGGCGATAAGTTATCTTTTTGATAAGAAAAGACCTGATCTTCAAGGGCAGACGTAGGAGCCTTCTCAGGCATGGCAGAGTAAAACTTGTTTTTCACAAAATAGAGCCCGATAAGTAATATGAGCATTAAGAAAAAGCCTAAAACAATTTTTTTCATGATATTTTCTCCTTAAAAGTGATAACGCAACCCGATGCCGTATTCTGTGAGGTGGTTGATATCAGACACTTGGTCAAGCCCCACATAGCGCGCAAGAAAACGCAAGCTGAAATGTTCGCTCAGGTTAAGCATCAGCCCGCCACCAATCCGGTAACCGATGCCAGTATCTTTTTGATGCTTTTGACCGGCAAAATGATATTTAAACACATATTCGCCAAGCCCGCCGGTCAGGAAAAAATCGGCATGTGTTGTGCAGGGAAGATACGCCGCCAAATCCAAGCCATAGGCGCGATAAGAAGTTTTGAGCTTGTCATCCTCAATTTTTTTATGTTCCGAAGCGCTTTGGGCATAAAAAACTTCTGTGCCGAAGTAGGGGTTATATTTGGTGCCGACATTGAAATCAAAAACTTGATAATGTGGCCTAAGACCTTCAGAAGCGTGCGCTGTGACATAAGTATAATCCGCCCCGATATAAGGCACATATTCGCGTGCTGAAACAGTGTTTGCAAAGCACAAAGCCAAAGTTCCGATGGTCGCGGGTAAAATATTTTTCATCGTCCCTCCTTTTTTAATGATAATTAAACTCTTTAAGCATAATAATAACATTTACGAAAAAAGCAAAGTAAATCTTGAAAAGATAATAAAAAAAAGTGTATAATGCTTGAAAACGGAGGAAAATATGCGTAATCAGGTTTATAGCAATCAAAGCGGACGCACCATGTTGGAAGCGCTAGGGTATATCATGATTATGATTATGGTCACTTTTACGGCGGCATCTTTGGTTAACAGCGGGTTAGGAAAGTTTCGGATGAGCCGGGTTCATCAAGAGCTGATGGATCTAAAAAAGGTTATCAGCCAACGTTATGTCGCCGCAACGGATTATTCAGGGGTCAAAATGGCCACGCTTTGTGAAGAGGGCATTGGTCCGGCAAACGTTGTGCCGAGCAAAAAGAAAGGCTGCAACCAAAAAGGGCGGCACATCATGGGTGGCGATGTGGAAATCGGTAACGATGATGGCAAAACATTCTTTATTAAGTTTAGTGATCTTCCATCCATGGTTTGTGCCGAGCTCGGCTCCATGGTATGGGTTATTAATGATGGCTCAGACTTAGACTGGATGGATATTAACGGCATAACGTGGAAATGGGAATTTTCAGATACGGAAAGATCCACAAATCATTTATTGCCGGCAAAAACAGCAGATGTCATGAAAGCTTGTGAAAAAAAGCAAAATGTCATCACTTGGCATTTCAACTAGATTGTTGTGGTTAAATACGCAAATTGCTTGAACTTTAAGTGCCGAATTGTTAAGTTTTGATATATTCATTTAAAAGGAGACAAACAATGGTTGATTCTATCATACTTCCGCCGGATTACAAACCTTCCGCCAAAGAAGAATATATGAACGATATGCAGTTGGAATATTTTCGCCAAAAGCTTTTGGAGTGGAAAAAGTCTTTGGTGGCACAATCTGAGGATACGCTTGATGATTTGCGTCAAGGCGGGCTTAATCAGCCTGATGAAATTGACCGTGCTTCGCTTGAAACGGATAAATCTTTAGATTTACGCACCAAAGACCGTGCCCGCAAATTAATTTCCAAGATTAATGAGGCATTAGATCGCATTGAAGACGGCACTTATGGTTATTGCGAGGAAACCGGCGAGCCGATTGGCTTGGAACGCTTGGAAGCCCGCCCGATTGCAACACTTTCCATAGATGCGCAGGAACGTCACGAACGCATGGAAAAAACTTACGACGACGAAGCGTAAAATGCCCCTGAAAGACTTTATATTAGCTTCCGGCTCCAAGGACAGATTAAAACTTTTGGAGCAGATTGGTTATCAACCGAAACTGGTAGATCCGGCAGATATTGATGAATCGCGGCATCCGCACGAACGTCCGTTACCTTATGTGTGCCGTATGGCGCGAGAAAAAGCTTTGGCAGCGGCAAAAAAGCACCCGAATGAAAATATCTTGGCAGGTGATACGGTGGTAACAGTCGGCTTGCGGATTATCCAAAAATCAAAATCAGCGGCAGAGCAGGAAAAAGTGATGCGGCTGATTTCGGGACGCAACCATAAAGTGATCAGCGCAGTTTGCCTGATTGATAAAAACGGCCGCTTAACCGAGCGTTGCGTATCAACGCGGATAGCGATGAAAACCTTAAACGAGGGCGAGATAAAGTCGTATCTGGAAAGTAAAGAATGGGTTGGGGTTTGCGGTTATAAAATAGATGGTTTGTTGGGAGGTTATGTCAAAAACATGGTCGGATCTTATTCCGGCGTGGTGGGCTTGCCTTTATATGAAACGAAAAACTTATTGATAGGAGCGGGAATAAAATGAAAGCAGATACTTTGGTTTATGAGAAAAAGGGCAATAACGTGCGCTTGGCGGCGTTAAACGGCGGCAAACTCGCCGAGCTTGATTTATATGATGATACGCGCGCCGGCGAAGGCAATGTCTATTTAGGCAAAATCACGCGTAAAATAGAACTCGCGAACGATCGTTTCGGCTTCAAGGTCAATATCGGCGATGCTGAAGATGCCTTCTTAAACGGTTGGGAGCCGGATTTGAAAGAATGCAACATGGCGGAAGGTCAAAGCGTTGTGGTGCAAGTCACGCAGGAGCGCCGCGCTGAAAAAGGTGCCAAAGTGGTGCGTAACATTCAAATTGTCGGCACAACTTTAGTGTATCGGCCGTTTTACATGAATGTGGATGTTTCCTCCAAAATTGAAGATAAAACCTTGGCGCAGAAGTACCGTAGTGCCGTTTGGGAAAACACCACAGGGCAGGAAGGTTGGGCGGTACGCACGGCGGCTGTGGATTATCCGGTTGAGGAAGTCTTGGAAGAAATGGTCAAGCTCCGTGGCATTTACGAGGACATCCGCGTCAAAGCGCGTCAGGCGACAGCCCCGGCTTTGTTATATGTGCGGGAAAATCCGTTGTTTGAATATATTCGTCGTTATAAAGACGCTTTGGAAAAAATTGTGGTCAATGATCATCATTTGGAAGAAAAAATCAACGAGGCAGCCGGAACAACAATGGCTGTTTTTGAGGCTGAACCGTTTGAAAAATTTGGCTTAGAAGATGAAATTGTTGAGGCCTTAAACCGGACTGTTAAGCTTCCAAACGGTGGCGAAATCCACATTGAGCAGACGCATGCGTTTGTCACGATTGATGTTGATAGCGGCAGCCATGAGGGCGGTGCTGTCAATAGCCTCAATGAAGAAGCCGCCCACGAGATTGCGCGCCAAATCAGGCTAAAAAACCTTTCGGGCAAAATTTTGATTGATTTTGCAGGTTCGTCTGAATATCGCTATATGCGTTCACTGATGGATATTTTATCATCGGATTTAGCTGATGATCCTTGCCGAGCGCGTGTTTTAGGCTTAAGTAAGGCCGGCAACATTGAAATGTTGCGTCAGCGTCGTCGTCCCTCGCTTTTGGATACTTATACGGAAGAATGCCCCACTTGCCAAGGGACGGGCAGGGTGGAAAAATAATGGTCAAGAGCCATAAATGCCCGATATGCGGTGAACTGACGGAAAATGAAAAATACCGTCCGTTCTGCTCCAAGCGTTGCGCTGATATTGACTTGGGGCGTTGGTTTAACGGCAGTTATAATGTGCCGGCAGAGGAACTTGATGATGCTGATTATGCCGAGCTTGAAAAAATTGCCGAAAATAAAAATGAAGACGCATAAATAAAAAGCCTGTGCAAATGCACAGGCTTTAAAGTTAGCGTAAAGTTTTCACCTTAACAATCCCGCACTGACCATCAGCAGGCCACGGCGTGTTGTTGTCTTTTGCTTCATTCTGGAGGCTCTTAATAACCCAAGATTTCAAATATTTCACTTTAACCTTTTCGTTTTGAGCCTGAAGATCAAGCAACCGCATGCCTTGGGAATCAGTCACATAATAGCCGACTTTTCCTTTCGCATCATGAGCAATCACAATTTGCTTCCAAGTGCCGGGGATCAAGGCTTGTCCGCTTTCCAAACTAAGCATAGCGTAAGAAGAGCCATCGTTAACAAAAGCAAACTGATCCGCGGTCCTCAGGTCAATATTAACATACGGCCCGAAGAAGCATTTGTCCGAAAGGTAATAACAGGAGCCGTCCTCTTTCTTAGGGATAAGGTACTTAGCGTTTTGCCCAATCGAAATGGAAGCAAACGCATCTTTGAAACAGGGCTTTCCATTAAGGTTAAAGATACTCCATTTGCCATTCTTGTGCGAAATGAAGAAAAGATCATGCTTGAGCTGAATATCCGAAAAGCCGGACGTTGGCTCAATCAAAACTGCAGAAGTGTTCACGTTGCGGACGCCAACAAAAATCTGCTCATTTACCTTTTCGGTAAACTTCACGTAATTTTCTCCGATCGGTGTTTCAACCGACTTGTAGCCGCAAGCTACAAACAACATGGCAACGAATGCCAAAAAAACAAGCTTTTTCATAATTGTAAAAAAAATAAGGTGTTAGAATAATTGTTTTGAAACAAAGTTACTCTAGCACATCATTCTTAATAAATCAAGACAAAATTTTCTTTCTGTCTATGAAAAAATAAAAATAATCGGTGTTTTGAAAGCGAGATAACGCGATTGTTAGCTTGCGAGGTGGCGATAGACACCGCTGCAAGCGTTACAGAGCGGTGACCGAAGCGAGTTAGTTTTGCGTTAAGCGCAACACTTACGAGCAAGTGGAGCCTATAAAAACAACAAAAGTAATTGTTGTTTTTTAGGCGACATCACGCGATTGTTAGCTTGCGAGGTGGCGATAGACACCGCTGCAAGCGTTACAGAGCGGTGACCGAAGCGAGTTAGTTTTGCGTTAAGCGCAACACTTACGAGCAAGAAAGCCCGAAGGGCATTCGCGAAGGATCCAGGAAAATATAGCTCATTACTCATAATACACATTCTTTTAATTTTCCCCTTGCATTTTCTAAAATAATATCCTACAGTGCCTTCAGGCATGAAAACTTTTTCATGCTTAGTACCCGAGTGGTACGGAGCTTTCATCGGCTCAACTACATACGGCGTTAGGATATAATGTCGTCATATTGTCAGCTACAAGTTTGGCTGATAGTATATATATCCCCGATTCATAGTCCTATGGTCGGGGAGCTTTTAGCGAATGTCCAAAGCTTCGGCTCAAAGGCTAAAAGAGTCATTTTATGTAGTATGATTGATGAACTCTCCGACCGCCTCTTAAGGTGGTTTTTCTTTTAACAATTGATTAAAAAGAAAGGTTCATTCATATGAAAAACAATCTTTTATTAACAACAGCTCTTGTCAGCGTGGCTTTTGCCTTTACCGCAAACGCTTGGGCTGAAACTGGAGATGCAACACATAAAGTAACGACGGCAGATGAAACCATCAGTGAAAATCTGGACGGTCTGCATGCCGGCGATAAAACTGATGCGCAAGGTGGTGCCGTTTATCACACAAAAGGCACATTAACCGTAAAAGACGGTGTTACTTTTTCAGGCAACTCTGCTCAACGCACGGGTGGCGCAATTTCCGCTTACGATAAACTTGTTATTGGCGACAATGTCACTTTCAAAAATAACACAAGCATTATGAACGAAACAGATCCAAAGTTTAATGACAATAATGGCAAAACAAAGACTGAAATGGGTGGCGCTATTTATGTTGAAGGCACAAACTATAAAGGGGAAGGAAATATCCTTACAATCGGTAAAAATGCAACTTTTTCTGGAAACACAGCAGCCAATGGTATTGTTTACCTTTATAATGGCGTGACAGCCACGATTGGCGACAATGTTTCCTTTGTTGATAATAAAATGGGTGTAGAGCTTAGCCATGCAACAAAGTCAGAAGAAAACCCTATTAGCGGTACTGGCGTTTTAACATTGGCAGGAAAAAATGACGTAACTATCGGTAACAACGCCTTGTTTGCGAGAAATGAGGCAACTTTTGGCGCGGCAGTCAGCATTGACAATAACGCAAGTACACTTACCTTTGGAGAAAATACAACATTCTCGGGAAATAAGGCAAAAAATAATGGTGGCGCAATTTCTAATGGGGGCAAAATTACCTTTAACGGAAATGCTTTATTTGAAAATAATAGCACAACGCAAAAAGGCGGGGCGACTCAAGGTAGTCAGCAAATGGGCTCCAGAGGTGGTGCCATTTATAATAATGGCGGTACCCTTGAATTTGGTGGTACTTCAACTTTTAGAAAAAATAACAGTCTTGATTATGGTGGCGCTATTTTTACAGAAGGTAAATCCACACTTACATTTAAAGATAATGCCATCTTTGATCATAACAATGCTGACCAATTTGGCGGGGCGATTTACTCACTCGCCGAAAACGGAAATATTACATTTGAGAAAGATGCAACCTTTACCGACAACTCCGCTCAATATGGCGGTGCCATTTTTAACGCCGGTAAGTTAGAATTTGACGGGAATACAGTATTTTCTAACAATTCAGCCAATGGCAAGTTAAACGATATTTACAATCACACAACAGGTAAAATAACCGTTAAAGACGGTTCTTCGTTAACCTTAGACGGTGGTATCACGGGTAGTGGTGGCACATTCACGCTTGAGGAAGGTTCAATCTTAAATGTTCACAGCAATACGACAATTGCATCCAAAGTAACAGTAGAGGATAAGTCGGAAGGCACGAACATCAATGTCAAGCTCAGAGCGGGTGAGAGTGGATTTTCGCTAAAAGATATCTTTGGCGAAGAGAAATATTCAGACTTAGAAAAACATCTCAAAACCGAAAATGGTCTTTTCAGATATACGGAAACTGAAGACGGCACATACACATCTGAAGAAAAATCCGCCGGTGAAGTGGCTTCTGGTTTGGGCGTGAAGAAAGTCGAAGCTGATACGCTTTTAGGTATCATGCGTACCAAATCAACCAATGAAAAGTTAAATGAACTTCAAAACACTTTGGCAGATATGGCGCAAGACACGAATGTCAATTCTGAAGCTGTTAGCCGTGCGACAGATGCTTTAGGCGCTGACGGTGCTCCCGTGGTTCGCACGCATGCAACCATGTTGAGCAACATGATTTTTGACACTGCTGATGAGGCTTTGAGTAATACACTTCAAAACGCTACAGTCGGTCAATCCTCAGGCGATAGCGTCTTTGAAAAAGCCAAAATCTGGGTCAAAGGCTTGTTCAATTACGCCGACAAAGACGACACTTCCAAAGCACACGGTTTTGACATGGATACTTATGGCGCCGCCATGGGTGTTGATAAAGAAGTCGGCAACGGCAAGGTCGGCTTAGGTTATGCCTACAGCAAGTCGGACATTGACGGCTACACCCGCAACACAGACGTCAAAACACACACTGCTTTTGTTTATGGTCAATATCAACCGGCAGACTGGTACGTTAAAGGCGTCGCCGCTTACAGTTGGTCAGACTATAAAGAGAAGAAATCTGTCTTGGGCGAAAATGCCGATTCAAAATACGATGTCGACACTTTGGCATTGCAAGGCATGTTCAGTTACAACTTCCATGTTGAAAACGATTACGACGTCACGCCTGAAGCAGGTTTGAGATACTTGCGTGCCTCGCAAGACGCCTCAACGAATGCTTTAGGTGTTCGCGTGAAAGCTCGTGACATTGATGTGTTAACGGCAGTTGCCGGCGTAAAAGTTGCGAAGAACTTTGCTTTAACAGACAGCCTGACGATTCGTCCGGAAGTTCGTGCCGCATTAACGTATGATTTGGATGCTGACAACAATGATTCTATTGTGACCATGGGCAACACGTCATACCGCGTGAACGGCGAAAAACTGGAACGCTTTGGCTATGAACTCGGCGCGAAACTCGCCACCGACATCACTTCTCAATGGGAAGTGTCCGCCGGTTATGAGGGTCGGTTCCGTGATGAGTACCAAGACCACTCAGGAATCTTGTCAGCCAAATACAAGTTCTAATGGCATGGGAAGGCGGCGCGACTGCCGCCTTCCCGAAACTTGGATTTAATTATTATACTATTCATTGATATTCCTTAATTTAATTAAAAGAAACATATTATTATGAATTCCTTTATAGAGAAAAAGGCAGCTTAACGTTTCACGTTAAGCTGTCTTTTTTTAATTTGCACTGATTCTAGGAAAGACGGTGGAGCCTTAAAAAACAACAAAAGTAATTGTTGTTTTTTAGGCGACATCACGCGACTGTTAGCTTGCGAGGTGGCGATAGACACCGCTGCAAGCGTTACAGAGCGGTGACCGAAGCGAGTTAGTTTTGCGCTTAACGCAAAACTTACGAGCAAGAGGAAGCATCCAGGACAATAATTAAATCCATATTGTCATCCCGAACTTGTTTCGGGATCTCATAAGAGATGCTGAAATAAATTCAGCATGACAAAGAGAAAATATAGCTATCTGGGAATGCGGAGAACCGTTTAGATAGAGGTGTTTTAAGGGCGAGGGAAATTCTAGTGTACAAAAATAGTACATGAATTTCCCGAGACCTGCAAAAACACCTCTAGATGAGCGGTTATACGCATTCCCTATTTAAGCGGCTTTAGCTGATACCTCAGATGCACTCAGCTCTTCTAATACCATCTTCTTTAAGGTTACATTATCCGTTTTTCCCGTTGCTAAAACAGGAATAGATTCTTTGTGCAGAATAACGCGCGGCAAAAACAGCTCCGACATGCCATTATTTTTGATGTAGTCATGCAAAACGTCCGATTCCACTTTCGGGTTATTGGTTACCAAAACAATCTGTTCCCCTTTGCTTTCATGCGGAATAGCCACAACGCCATAATTAAATTCAGCCCCCATCCATTCATAGGCTTTCATCACCATTTCCTGCACGGCATTTAAGGAAACCATTTCCCCGCCGATTTTCGCAAAACGCTTAATGCGGTCTTTAATATAAACAAAACCGATTTCATCAATCTCCACAACATCACCAGTATGATACCAACCACCATCCAAAGGCACAACTACCCCGGGGTTGTCAGGCATAATGTAGCCGGTCATAATGTTCGGCCCTTTCACCACAAGCTCGCCACCTTTTTCAATGCCAGGGACAGGCTCAAGGCGATATTCAATCGCCGGCAAAAGCTTGCCGATAGAGCCAAAACGGTTGAAAATGCGGTTGTTGGCGGTCACAACGGGGGCGCATTCCGTGGCGCCATAAGCTTCCATCATACGCACGCCCATGCGCTCCATCCAAATATTGCGCGTATCGCGCTTCACGGCTTCCGCGCCACCATACATAAAGCGGACATTGTGGAAGTCGTACGGGTGAGCAATCTTGCCATACCCCCTAAAGAACGTGTCTGTGCCGAGCATAACAGTGGCGGAAAGCTCATAAACAAGCTCCGCCACAATGCGGTAATGCAAAGGTGAGGGATATAAAAATACACGCGACCCTTCAAAAAGCGGGAAAAGCGTACCGACCGTAAGCCCGAAACTGTGAAACATCGGCATCGCGTTAAACATCAAATCTGTTTGGTTAAGGGTTTCCAACGATGCCATTTGCTTGATGTTTGCCATAATGTTGGCATGGCTCAAGACCACGGCTTTTGGCGCGCCCTCTGAACCCGATGTAAATAAAATCACAGCTTCTTTATCGCCACCGATTTTATGCGGCACACGCTTGATTTTATAACGCAAAAAGGCATTAATCTTATCCCAAAGGCAGATTTTTTTAGCCAAAGACTCCAAATAAAACACTTCCACGTTGTTAGCCTTTAACACATCAACAACCGCTTCAAGTTTGGCATTTTTGATAAAGGCAAGCGATGTAATCACAAGCTTTACTTGCGCGGTTTTACACATGGAAACAATGTTTTTAGCCCCGACTGAAAAGTTCAGCATCACCGGCACACGCTCATAAGCGGAAAGCCCGAAGAATGTGCAGACATTGGCAATCACATTCGGCAACAAAATGCCCACACGTTCAAAATGAAAGGTTTTTCTCTTAAAAAACTTACCCAAAACAAAAGATTTCACAATCAAATCTTTAAACGAGTTTGGCTTGCGGTTAATATCTTCAATCACGCGCGGACGCTTGAAAAAGAAGCCTTTTTTGGAGTAAACTTTGGAAGTTTTCATCAACTGCGCGAAAAGCGAGATTTTCGGATTATAATTAATTTTAAAGTGCATATCGCGCAAAATCTGATAAACCTCGTTGCTGATATGGTCGCGTTGACGGCGGAGTTCGTCTTTCAGCTTAAAGGGACGAGGTGCGCCGACCGTAATCTTAATTTTAGGCAGTGGTCTATGCGGCAGTTTACCTGTTGTGCGCGAGAAATAGCCATATTGCGGACCATCAATCCACACAGGAATAATCGGCGCCTTGGATTTATCAACAATCAGCCCCGGCGCTTCATAAATCTTCATCAAACCGCCGTTTTCAGTCATACGCCCTTCGGCAAAAATCACCACCAGACGACCGCTGTCAACCTTGGCAATCATATTTTTAATATCAGCAGGTTCAATCGGGTTAAAAAGCTCAACATCGGCATAGCGCATCAACGAGCGTATCCAATGGCGCCGATACAAATGTCCGTTTAAGGCAAACACAGGGTTCCCCGGCAGAAAAGCATAAAGCATAACGGGGTCTAAATAAGAAACATGGTTACAAACATAAACACCTTTTTTGGGCAATTTTTTAAGATCAAACTCAATATAGCAACGTACTTTAAAAATAAGAAAAAAGGCACGCAGACAAAGTTTTATCAGATTATTCAAAATCGTTCTCCGTTGTTACAGATATAATAATTTGTATCTTAAAGGGGCTTTGTTGTAAAGCTAAAAAATGGTTTAATACAACGTTAACCAAATGAGCGCATATAACATGTTGTTTTTACGAAAAATATAAAATTTTATACGCTGCAAAAAACGGAAGGTGTTGCTTTTAAAGAAAAGTTTTTGTATACCGTTTTGGTAACATATTATGTACATTTATGACAAATATGCCGAGAGTGTTACAAAATATGACAATAATAAAAAAAGAAGGCATCTCACATATTATGTTGCTTTGGATTAACAACAGAAGTGAAAATTTATGAAAAAACTTTTGACATTAACGGCGTTGGGAACAGTGATGCTTGCTTCCAACGTTTACGCCGCAGGTTTTCATTTGCGTGAGCAATCAGCCGCGGCACAAGGCAACGCTTTTGCCGGCGCAACAGCCGGCGCTGAAAATGCGTCTTATTCTTATTTTAACGTGGCGGGTTTAACGCGCCAGAAGGGCACACAACTGAACTTGGGCGCCACCTACATCGCCCCGAAAGCGCAAGCTTCCGAGGTGCAGGATATAGCAGGCAATCGTGGTTCGGACATCAACAACATTGTGCATGCTTCTTGGTCGCCCAATATGAATATTTCGCATCAGATTAATGAAAAAGCTTTCATCGGCTTAGGTTTGAATGTGCCATTTGGCATGATTACAAAGTATGACCGCGATTGGGCGGGTTCAGATCATGGCGTTACCTCCAAGGTTAGAGCCATTTCCGCAACGCCGATGTTTGCTTATAAGGCAACGGACAAACTCTCGTTGGGCGCAGGCTTGCAAATGCAGTATGTGAAAGCAAGACTGACCAACACGCTGAAATACGTTGGCGGCGGTTCGTCGGCCATGGAAGGCGATGCCTATGACTTAGGCTATGCTTTGGGTGCTTTGTATGAATTTACGCCTCAAACACGCGTAGGCTTGGCTTACAGAAGTGAAGTCAAACATAAATTAAGTGGCGATATTTCAGGCTCGGCAATAGTACCAACGGTAAGTGCCTTGGTTAACCAAGACATCAATGCGCGTTTAACAACACCGGCGATGCTCTCTATGGGCGTGTATCATGAAGTGAACGACAAGTTGGCCTTAATGGCGGAATATCAACGTGTGTTCTGGAGCTCATTTGCGAAGCTTAATATTCGCGGTGAAAAAATGAATAATCCCGCGACAGGATACGTGAGCTCTGTGAAAGAAAGCTGGCGCGATACAAACTTTTATGCCATCGGTGCAAGTTATCAGCTTGATAACCAATGGAAGTGGCGTTTGGGCTTGGCTTATGACCAAAGCGCTGTCCGCTTGCAGCACCGTACGCCGCGTATTCCGGATTCGGATCGCGTATGGTACTCCACAGGTCTGAATTATCAATATTCCGACCGCTTGAGCTTTGATTTCGCATATACTTACATTTATGCGCATGACGCTCATTTGGATACACAGCGAACTGGAAACGAAGGCAGAGATGCAATGGCAACGTATTCAAACTCGGTGCAATTGTTCGGTCTGTCGCTGAACTACAAGTTCTAATTAAGCTTACAAGAAACCCCGTGCAGATGTTGCACGGGGTTTTTGTGTGCCTAACGGAAATTAAAGCTTGCTAAGTTCAAGATTCATGCTTATTTTGAAGCAAGGAGAATAACATGAAAATAACTAAAAAACTTGGCAAATGGCAACAAAAAGGCCTGATTACAGCTTATCAGTCCGAACAAATTTTAGAATTTGAGCTAAAAAACAACAAAAAATATATTTTTTACGGTTTAATGACGCTTGCTGTTTTCTGCATAGGGTTGGGCATCATAGCACTTGTGGCGGCAAATTGGGCATTTATAGCGCCCTCTGCCAAGCTTGGAGGGGCTTTGAGCTTGCTCTTAGCTTCCGCTTTGGCAACTTTTGAAACTTACCGGCGGCAAAAGAATGTTCTTTTTGATATTTTTCTCATCTTTTTTGAGCTTTTGTTATTGGCATCAATCGGTTTAATTGGGCAGATTTATCAGCTTTCGCCCGATTCGTTATCAGCGTTGTTTTTGTGGTCAGTTTTAAGTTTGCCGCTATGTTTTTTTGCAAAAGGATACATTTTACCACTTGTCAGTTTGCCTGTTTTTGGTTTTTCCTTGCTAGATTTGATTTTTGGACATGAATATCTGTTTGCACTTTGGCAAAAGGCATCATGGGCATGGTCGGCATCTATGCCTGTTTTGCTTATTTTCGGCGCAATCATTCTTCAAAGAGTGCTTGTCCGTTATGCACCTTCGGGCGGCTTGCGCAAGGCGCTTGATTTTTGGCTCGCCATCGCGCTCGGAGCCTTGATTTACGCTTTGGATCAAGATTATATTATAGAAACGAAGATAAACATTTTTGAGCTAGAGTTTTCTTACACGGCAACGTTTGTTCTTCTTTTTGGCATAGCCACAGGCTTAACGTTTTTAAGCGCATTTTTATCAAAATTCTGGAAAGAAAGCTATTTACTGCCCTCTTTAATGGTCATTGTTTTAATCGGGAGCGTTATCCATTTGCCTTTGGTTTTATCCTTAGCGGCACTGGTTGTTTTAGGCATTGAAAGTGGCCTGAAAGGACAGATTGTTTGGTTTAACACGGCATTAGGGCTTGCTGCGTTAAGGTTGTTTATCTTTTATGTAGAAATCTTCAACGGGTTGGAAAAAACAGGCATTAGTTTGTTGGTGGCGGGCTTGAGTGTTTTAATATGCCTGATGTTAAGCCGTTTGGTGCTCAATAAATTAGGAAGGAAGAAAAATGAGAAATAAGCTTTTCCTGATATTTTTTCTGATGATGCCGATTTCATTCTTAACGTTTTGGACGCTGAATTTGCAATCGGAGAGCTTTGAAAAAGAGGTCCAAATTGCAGCAGAGGGCTTTGATCCGCGCGATTTTTTATCGGGCAGATATATCAATTTGCGCCTGAATTGGCAAAAAACAAATTGTGCGCAATTCCCGGCAGAAATTTGCCCGCAAAAGGCGTTTGAAAAAACTTATCATTTTTATGTCCCCGAAGACAAGGCAAACCGTTTGGAAAAGCTGATTGAAACACAAAATCCCTCAATGATGCTTGTTTTTGGTTATAAAGAAGGGCAAACACCGCGCTTGAAAAATTTGCTGATAAACAATCTTCCTTGGGAAGAAGCGCTTACCCAATTTTAAGCTCAGCGGATTTTTCGCCATATTGCAGCGTTGCCGAAACACCGACTGTATCTAAAAGACTGCACATATAAGCTGCAGGTGCAGCTTGAGCGGGGTTATCTTCCGAGAGCTTTCCTTTTAATGAATTTTGGATCACGGCAAGTTTTGGTGCCGCCAATGCCGTAGGCGATTCTGCCAAAATAAAAAGCCCGTCCGCTTTTTCCAAAACACTTAATTTGCCACCCCGAATAAAAACATCACCCAAAGCCATAACACTCAAGAGGATGAGCTTATAAAGGGCAGGGGTGTGTGCCTGAAAGTCAAGTATGATGGGGGTGTTGCGGTTGCCAATGGTTTGAAGATAGTTCCGTGCCGTTTCCTCAACATCTGATATATTTTGCGGGGCGGCATTGCTCAAACCGAAAGCCAAACGAAAAAACTTAAGCCTTGAGGTCAGAGTGAAAGCGCTTGTTTGCAAGATAGGTTTCACCTCGTCAAGAGAATCGTCTTCTTCCAAAAGCTCCACGGCGTTAGAAACAGCGCCGATATTGCCGATTAAATCGTGACTTAAGCGGGTGGTAATAATTTCTGAAAGGACATCAGATGAAATCTGCATCAGGGAAACTCCTAAAAAGTATAAACATCGGTGTTGATAAAGCGCTGATCTTCGCGGGACATACGGGTAAAATCAAGCTCGCGCAGCATCGGATCTTCCAAAAGCAAACGTCCTGTTTCGCCTTTCATATAAGCCTGATTGTTGCCTAATCCCCAGATAACATCGTCTTTATTATCGGGCGCGCCGTATTTTTGGTTAATTTTCTTCCAAAAGTCATAAACTTTAATATTGCGCAAATAGCGGGCTTTGGCGCTGTTACCCGTCAAATTAGCGGCTTCCGACCGATAAGTAATTTTATAAACTTTATTGCCGGTAAAGTTGCTTGTAAGATAAATATGCACAGTTTCCTGGGTGTCATATTTATTAAACTGTGCTTCGGAAATGAATTGATACCCCTCTTTTTTAGCCATTTTAATCACGCAATTTTCCAAGCGTTCATAGCCAATCACACCCCGATTACGACACATATCTTCCCCACGCCACCGGATAAAGTTCGGAATATCCATTTTTTGGGTTGTTTTGCGATAACCGCGCCTTAAAAGAGCCGCCTCTGCTTGATTATAGTCCATTCTAAGCATCGCGCCCGCAATATCAAAAACGGAAGCATTGGAACGAGGCTGAGGAATATTTTCAGGTTTATCATGAGATTCATTATGCGTTAAGCCGATTTTTTCAGAAGCTGAACCAATAAGCTGATTAAGCCAGTTTTTGTCCGTTTTAGGAACCTCAAACTCTTGCATTTGCTCAGGTGCGTTATCTTTAAGGTTTTCGGTCAATGATTGCGTTGTATCAACTGTCACCTCATCATCGGCAAAAACCGCTGACATCGGTAAGAGTGTAAGCGCACACAAAGAAAGCAAAATTCCTTTTTTCATAGAAATCCCCCAAATAAACTGATAAAAGTATAACGCGGCAGACTTAAAAAAGATTTAATAAAGATGTTTACATCGGTTAAAAAATAAAATACAACCATAGCGGAGAAAAAAATGCAAAAAGTTCATATCATTGGGGCAGGTTTGGCGGGAACAGAAGCGGCTTGGCAACTTGCAAGGCGCGGTGTTCATGTTAAACTAACGGAAATGAAGCCTCAAAAATTTTCAGCAGCGCACAAAAGCCCATTGTTTGCGGAACTTGTCTGCTCCAATTCATTGCGCGCGGATGATTATGCGCATAATGCCGTTGGCCTGATGCACGAGGAAATGCGGAAAGCGGGCGCGCTCGTGATGGAAGCGGCAGATGCCACAAAAGTGCCGGCAGGCGGAGCTTTAGCGGTTGATCGTGACAAATTTGCCGAATATATCACGCATCAAATTCAAAACGAGCCCTTAATTGAGGTTGAAACGGCAGAAGTTGAGGAAATTTCAACGGCAGAAGAAGAAATTTGCATCATCGCAACAGGTCCACTCACCTCGGAAAAGTTGGCAAAATCCATTTTGGAAAAGGTGGAAAATAAAGCGCTTTCGTTTTATGACGCGATTGCACCGGTGGTTTACAAAGAGAGCATTGATTTTGAAAAAGCGTGGTATCAGTCGCGTTATGATAAAGGCGATGGCAAAGATTACATTAATTGCCCGCTAACCAAAGACGAATATGAGCAGTTCGTGGATGCACTTTTAAGCGCACCACAGACAGAGTTTCACGCCTTTGAAAAGCCACAGTTCTTTGACGGTTGCCTTCCGATTGAGGTGATGGCGCAAAGAGGGCGGGAAACCTTGGCTTTTGGCCCCATGAAGCCGATTGGGCTGACAAATCCACATAAAAGCGAAAAGCCCTATGCCGTTGTTCAATTACGCCAGGACAATAAAGAAGACACGTTGCGCAATATGGTTGGTTTTCAAACAAAACTCAAACATGGCGCGCAGGCAGAAGTTTTCAGACTGATTCCGGGGCTTGAAAACGCCGAATTTGCACGTTTTGGCGGCATTCACAAAAACACTTTCATCAACAGCCCTGTTTTATTAGATTCCTACTTGCGCTTGAAAAAGCAAAAGAACATTATGTTTGCCGGGCAAATCAGCGGATGTGAGGGCTATGTGGAAAGTGCCTCTATCGGCTTCTTGGCAGGTGTTTTTGCTGCGAGTCTTGTGAAAGGGGAAGAACCTTTGCGCCCGCCGCCGACAACAGCGTTTGGGGCAATGTTGGGGCATTTGGGCAATACACAGGCGGATTTTCAGCCGATGAATATTAATTTTGGCTTGTTTCCCGAAATTCCTTTAGAAATAACGCCAAACGGCAAAAAGCGCAAACTGAAAGGGGCAGAGCGCAAAGAAGCCTATGCTCGCCGCGCGCTTTCGGACTTAACGGGATGGTTGGAAAAAATCAGATATTGACGACACAAAAAAAATGTTTTATGTTACCGCTAAATGAGAAAAGGACTTGAGATGAGTGCCATCGGTAAACTTGTACGAAAATCTCAGGCATCATTGTTTTGGTGCATGAGAGGTCTTCCAAAAGCAAAGCGTGAAGCAATTTACACGCTTTATGCTTTTTGTCGTCATATAGATACCCTCATTGACGGCAGTTTGCCTGAAGTAGAAAAGAAAGAGCTTTTAGAGGCATGGCATCAAGAGCTTGAAAATATTTATGTAAAAAAAGTCCCTCAAACCGATATCGGGCGCAAAATTTACAAAAACTGCATGCGCTTTAAGATAGATAAGGAAGATTTTGGCGCCATTTTAGACAGCGCCTTGCTAGATTTTCCCAAACCTTTGCAGGCGCCCAAGCTGAAAACGCTTGAAAAATATTGTTACGGCTCTTCAGTCATACCGGTTTACATTGCCTTACATATTATCGGTGGCATGAAAGAAAAAGACATGCGCGATTTAGCGTATTGTTACGGTCGGGCAATGCATCTGACAAATATTTTAAAAGATGTTAAGGAAGATGCGCAAAGTGGGCATTTGTATGCGCCGGCTGAGCTTTTGGAAGCGGCAGGAATTAAAAGCCGGGAGCCTTTGGCTGTGGTAACTGATAAAAACCTGATCCCCGTGCGTGAAAAGCTTGCGAAAACAGCTTTGGAAGATTTTGACAAAGCCTTTGCTTACATGACCAAAACGGATCAAAAACAAACCCGTCCTTTACGCTTTATCTTGAACATATATAAATGCTTCTTTGATATTATGCACCATCGCGGTTGGGAGATTATGTCGCCAAAACCTGAGATGAAACTTTCAGATAAAATTTCAATTATCTGCCACACCTTCAAAGATAAATAATATATTGTGAGGAAAATAAAAAAACGCTTTATGAAAGCGTATAATCCTTTATGCTTAAAACAGCAATTTCATAAAGGAGAGAAAAATGAATCGTATTACAAAATTAGCTTTAGCAACCATGCTTTGTGTTTTACCGGCACTCACAGTCAGCGCTGAAGAATCCGCAACGCCTGAAGAAAGCGCTTCAAGCCTGAAAGCAAATTTGAAGCGTGTGGCTTTGGAATATAATCAAAATAGTGTTAGCAATAAAGACGAAGATGATGATTACCCCGGAACGTTTAATTCTGATGAGCAGGAAAATTTCACAGGCCTTTTTGACGGCAACATTGAATACGCCACCCAGAGTATGGTTTGGCTCAACAGTTTGTTTATGGAATACGGCAAGAGTAAAACAACGGAAAAGGGAGTGACAACAGATAGCGAAAATGCTGATAAAATTTTGTTCACAACGGATTACACACATAAAGTATGGCTTTTGGAAGAAGGCTTTGTCGGACCATTCGTCAATTTAGGTTACCAAACAGAGTTCACAACCTTTGAAGGTGCAGACGGCGATGATTACAGAACGCAGATTGTTCGTGCCAAAGCTGGTATGAAACTTTATGAAGGTAAGCATTTCAAAGAACTTTATGCTGCGCTTGTGGAAGAAGCAGATTTCACCTACGGCAGCGCCGTGATGAAAACAGGCGGTGAAGTGGGTTACCAATATGAATACGAACTCCGCGATGGCGTCAAGTTTGTTTCTGATGGTTATTATCGTCGTTTCTTTGAATATGATAAATATGAGCGCACGGATTACGAATATGAGGCGGAGACAAATAACCGCATTGATGTGGCGATCGTCAACGGTTTTTCTTTTGCGCCGTTTGTGGATTACCGCAATGCCAAAACGCGCGGTGCCAAGAAAAGCCGGAGCGATACAACAGTCGGTGTGGCACTTGGCTATAACACAAGTTACCAATTTTTCTAAAAAAGAGCCCTTCGGGGCTTTTTTAGAAAAAGAACCTGAAAAACTGATTGAAGTTTAGGCAAGGTTTGTTTATATTAAACAATTAAGGAGAATCCCGATGAAGAAGATCTGTTTAAGTATAATGTTCATGTTATCGGCAATGGTTGTTGACGCGCAAGCGCAAAACCCGTTGGGGGCTTCTTCCAAGGCCTTGCCTGCTTCTCAAAATGCCAAAACGGAAAAGGCAGAAGTTTTGCCCTCGATTCGGGACGGCATTTCAAAAAATGCGCTCAAAAACATAACCAATTCCGAGTTGGCTTTTTGTTATACGGTAGATATGGCGGAGTCGGGCTATGACGGATATACGCTAGATAACATGAAAGTCAAAGGCTTCTGCGGCATTTTGGGACAAGCTGAATTAGATTTTATTTTAAACGAGTTCTTAAAAAAGGAAGAAAACATTTCATCGGTTGTTGCCAACTGCATTATTCGCCCGCGCATTATGTTACGTTTTATCAACGGCATAGATAATACGGATGTTTTGTTATCTTCGCCGTGTCATTCTTTTTCAGTCTTTTACGCAGGGGAGATAAAGTCGTTTAATTTAGCGCCTGGGGCAGAAGTTGTAAACAGCGTCATAGAGGCTTATGAGAAACGTCAGATAAACTTTGTATCGCCCGCCCTTTTAGGGCAGGTGTTACCTGTTGGTGTGCCGCAAACGGAAGAGCATCGCAAGCTGATTCGCGAAAAGACCATTCAAAAGCCGGTAAAAAAATGGGAAGTTGAAAAAGAATCTGCAGAAAAGTCCAAAAAATTGGAATCTTCAAGCGGTTGGAATCGCTTAAAAGTTAATCGTTAAGACGCTTAAAACTGTTTTGAGGGGTGTTCTGAAAGAAAAATGAAGAACACCATCAACACGGAGTCGTTTTTTTTAATTTTAACCTCAATTTGTTTTACCACATTTGTCGGAGAGTTCTCGGGCATAAACTTGATATGCTTTTTTCAAAGCTTGAGAAGTTTTGAAAAAAGAGAAAATTTGAAGGATTTTGATAAGCCCATAAAGGGTTGTATTGATATATTTTAAGGACATATTGTAATCATGGTTGTTAAAATTATTCATTTTTCTGTTCCTTTGTTCTTGACATTTTGTGTGTGTTTGTTTTTATATGGTATGACATCTTATATGTAAAAATAAAAAAAAGAAGAATCTACTTTTATATAGAAGGCATATAAAATGGGGATTAAATTAAAAGAAGCATTGATCAAAGCACGGCAGCTTTTATGTTTTGAGGCTGCCATTCGGTATGGCTCAATCACGCAAGCTGCGCAAAAGAGCTTTATGAAACAATCTAACCTCTCCGTTCAAATCAAAGAATTGGAGGATTGTGTTGGAGAGAAGCTTTTAACGCGCATTCACAACGGTGTCAAGTTAACGGAGGCCGGAAAGGAAATTTATCCGATTGCGTGTGATTTATATAACATCTTAAACAAAACGAATCGGATGAGCTTAAAGTCTGTTCAAATGTCCGGCGCCATACGCTTATGGACATCTGACGGGTTGGCAGCAAGCTATGTTTCGGAGTGTTTTCCGGAGTTTTATCTTTCCTACCCCAATGTCAAGATTGACGTGACCTGTTCGCTAGATATGCCACAACCTGAGCTTTTTGACATGGCAGTTGTTTATGACTTACCTACGGATTCTAGTTGGAAAGTTATAGGTAAATATACCCTAAAGTTTGGCTTATTTGCCTCTAAGGAATATTTATCCCGATTCGGTTATCCCAAAAGCATAAAGGACATTCAGGAAAATCATCGGATTTGCACACGTGAAAATTATGCCGAGGTATGGGATAAATGGAAAGAATTTTTAGATGGCTCGCAAAATGTTTGCAGCACGACAAATTCTTCATCCATGTTATTAAATTTAATAAAGTGCGGTATCGGCATAGGCCTGTTACCTTTGGGCACAGCGCAAGAGGAAAACAACCTGACACACCTTTCAAAAATCAGGTTAAGCCTCAAACATCAATTTTGGTTGGTTGTCCGATCAGATGTTCAAAATATGGATAAAGTCAAAGCATTGACAGGGTTTATCGATCATACATCTCAGAAATTATAAACTGTGCCAATTCAACCGGAATTTTTTCATTGACGGCGCAAATCCAAATACTTTGGTCAAAATTGCGCCCGATATGGTTTTGGACACTGATCCAACCGTCTGTTTGAACAGGTGGTTCATAATCAACCCAAACATCCGCTTCAACGGTTGTCGTGCAAAGAATAAGGGTGAGCCCTTCGTGGTCTTTGCAAAAGCGGTTAAGATTTTTAATTTTAAGATTAGGCGGCAAGTATAAATTCAGAATGCCGGGTGTATTTTTTTTAGAAATTTTTTGCACACAAGTATCAAAATGTTTTTCGGCACCGCTGATGAGTTCAGCAATTTTGAGGGCTTCGCTTGTTGGCTCCAAGCCTCTGGAATTGCGGAGAAATAACTTTTTAGAAGCGCTTTTTTCAAGACTTTGAATAATTTTACTTAAATTTGAGGGCTTAATGCCGTTTTTTGACGCAGCTGCCGAAATTTGTTTGGCGCTGACAACTTCTTTAAAATAAAGCAAATCACGGAAGAGAGCTATTTTTGACTTCACTGACATTTTTTAAAATCCTATAAAGTTATGACTCAAAATATATAGATGTTTATTAAAGTAGTACATTCTCAAAAAAGCGGAGTCAAGTTATAATGAATCATTATGAATAAAACGCTTGAAATAAAAATTGTATCATCCGATACGGACTACGCCCAAGCCATGGAAGTCCGCGAGCATGTTTTTGTAGAAGAGCAAGGGATTGCAAAACAAAAAGAGTTTGACGGCAATGACCATTGCGCCACGCACATTTTGGCATTAGCGGACGGCAAGCCTGTCGGTACTATGCGTATACGTTATTTCAACGGGTTTGTGAAATTTGAGCGCATGTGCGTTCTGCCGGCGTTTAGAAAAACGGATATTTCCGAGCAAATTATGCAAAAAGGCATGCATTTTTGTGCTGAAAAGGGTTATGATAAAGTTTATGGCGTTTGTAAAAAAGAGCTTTTACCGCGTTGGAAGAGGAACGGTTTTGAGCCCATCCCGAATGTTTCGCCTACCATCCAAAATGGTATGACTTTAGTGCCGGTGATGTGCCCGCTGCCTCAAACAGAAAAGAGCATCAGTCTTGAAACATCGCCGGAAATCTTAAATGCCAAAGAAGGCGAGTGGTTTTCAAATAAAACCGAAAAAGAATTGTCGCGTGTCAAAAAATTACTGTCTCGTTTTACAGCTTTAGATCAAAAAAGTTTGCCCGCAAAGGCACCTTATGTTGATCAAAATGCTTCTGTTATTAACAAAATTAAAACAAACTCACGATAAATCCGATTAAAATAATAAGCATCAGCCCTGAGCCAAGCAAAATAACGGCAGGGCTTGAGCCTGTTTCTTTGCGGAGTTTCCAGTTGGCGGCAAAAATGCCGATATAGCTTGCCAAAAAAGCTGCGCTAGAGAGGTTAACAATAGCGGAAAAATCCATAAATATCACGGCTAAAATAATCAGAACGGTGGTCAAAGCGTTGCCGATACTACCGTTTTTGAAAAAAGGCGTAATATAAATTTTGGGTAACACCTTAAATTTGCCAAGCGCCTGCGAAATACGGAACATGCTGAAAAAGGTAGCGTTAATGCCTGAAATAAAGGCCAAGACTGCCGCCAGATATAAAAAGTTATACCCGAATCCGCCCAAAAGCTTATCAGCAACGGAAGCAACAGCGGTTTCCGTGTTTTTCAAAAGCTCCGCATGCGGGGTATAGTTGAGCACCACATAAGCCAAATTAAGATAAATTAACATCACAAGGAAAAGCGTGATATAGATACCCAAAGACATCGTCAACTTCGGATTTTTAACATTCGCAGCGGCATTGGTAATCACACCATAGCCGGCATAGGCAAAAAAGGTAACGCCAACACTTCTAAAAAAGTCCAAATGTCTGATTTTATCAAAGGAAATCGGGGGCAATTTTAAACTAGGGTTAAGGTACGCCGCGCCGATAATAATGATGAGAATGGAGATTTTAAGGATAACAATCACCGTTTCCGCCCAACCGACCTCACCGGCGCTTTGCATATTTAAAAACGCCAAAACCACAATCATGGCAACGGCAAAGCTGTTAATCCATAAATGCGTTGGCGGAAGCCCATGAAAAAACTGCACCGCATAAATCCCGAACGATTTTGCAAGCATCGCAATAGAAACGGCGGAAGCAATCATATAAATCAAAGATAATCCGCCCGAAACAAAGCGATGCTTAAAAGCAATGTGAAAGTAGTCCGTTAAGCCGCCGGATTGCGGATAACGTCCGGCAAGCTTGGCATAAGAATAGCCCGAGAAAATTGCGGCAATGCCGGCAATAATAAAGGCTGTGTAAGTATGATAACCGGCAAGCAAAATAACCTGACCCAAAAGGGCAAAAATACCGGCGCCGATAATAGAGCCCAAGCCCAAGGAAACCACATTGAGCAAATCCAAGTCTTTTTTCTTATATGTTGCAAAACCCGCCATTGAGAACTCCTTAATTTTTTAAGTGAGATAATGGCGCAAATCAAAAAGTCAAGCCCTTAAAGAGGTTCATTTTCCAAAATCAGCGTATCGCGTTCTTCTTTAAGCTGTTTATAAAGAGAAAGATTATCGCCCTCGTCCAGTTTAAGCCTAAGCTCATGCAAATCCCGATCCAATTGCTTAATCTGTACGGCGGCCATCAAACCCTGAATTTGCCGGCGCAAATCGTGAATGTCTGGCTTTTGTTTTTGAAGCATCTGAATTTCCCACAAATTTTGAATATCTTTGCCAAAGCCTTCTTGCGTAAGCTGTGATACAAGGGCGTTAAATGTCAGATTTTCTTGTTGGTGAGAAAGTTCAATCAAACGCTGAAGAAGGGAATAACCGTTAAATTTAGAAATATCAAACATCAAAAGCCGTTCTTCAAAGTTTTCAATAAGTTTTGGATAAACAATCATCGCGGCAAGAATAAAGCGCAAATCCATATCTTTTAGCGGCGGCTTGACGGTGGAATGAGTGCGCCGCGGGGTAGGGGCTGAGCCCGAGCGAGAGAATCGTTGGACAGTGCCGCCACCCAAGTTTTCATAAATACGCTTTTGCATTTCCTGCGCGTAATAAGTGCGCACTTGCGCATCGGTAATGCGTGCCACTTCCGCGCGCAGATTCTTTTCAATCAACGCTTTTTGTTCAGGTGTTGCTGAAGGGACGTTTTTCACGTTTTTATCCCACAAAAGCTGCATCAGAGGCGTGGTTTGGTTCATCAATTCCAAAAAGGCATCGCGTCCTTTGGCTTGCAAAAATTCATCGGGATCCATTTTATCGGGCAAAAACATAAATTTAAGTGAATATCCGGCTTTCAAAATCGGCAACACGCGGTCAACGGCGCGCAAAGCGGCTTTAATGCCGGCGTTATCGCCGTCAAAGCACAAAATCGGTTCCGGCACAATTTTCCAAGCTTCCGCAATCTGATCTTCGGTCAAAGCCGTTCCCATCGGCGCAGCGGCAAACCCGAAGCCAAATTTATCCAAGGCAATCACATCCATGTAACCTTCACAGATAATAAACTGTCGGGCTTCAAAGCCTTTATCACGGGCAAAGTTGATGTTATAAAGCATGCGGCGCTTGTTAAAGACAGGTGTCTCGGGCGAATTCAAATATTTAGGTTGCCCATCGCCCATAATGCGCCCACCAAAGGCAATCACGCGCCCGCGTTTATCACGGATCGGGATCATCACGCGGTCGCGGAAAAAATCGTGCGAGGAGCGGTTCCTATCTTCCGGAATCGCCAAAAGCCCAAGCTCCACCATATCGTTTTCAGAAACTTTTTTGCTTAAAAGATAAGCTTTAAGCGCATTGTTAGAAGGGGCGTAGCCGAGCCGAAATTTTTTAATCAGGGCATCATCAAGCCCGCGTCGATGAAAATATTCCAACCCTTGAGCCCCCTCGCGCAAAAACAGTGTGCGTTCGTAAAAAGCAGCGGCAAGCTCCATAATATCAAAAAGCGATTGCCTTTTTTCCACTTCCGCGCCGCGTGCTTTGGAAAAGTGAGGCACGGTTAAACCGGCTTGGTGCGCCAATTTATCCAAAGCCTCCATAAAAGGCAGACCGTTGGCTTCCATTTCAAACTTCACAATATCGCCGTGCGCGCCACAACCAAAGCAGTGATAGAAACCTTTGGCATCATTCACACTGAAAGAAGGCGTTTTCTCGTTATGGAAAGGGCAGAGCCCTAAAAACTCGCGTCCTTTTCGAACAAGCTTAACTTTTTGCCCGACCACATCGGAAACGGCAAGCCTTCCGCGGAGTTCTTCCAAAAATCTTTGCAGATCGCCTTCCATGACACCTCATAAGCCCTTTAGGAAAGAAGCTTTTTAATAATGCCCGAAGCGGCACCAAAATCCATTTGACCGGCATATTTGGCACGCAAAGCGCCCATAACCTTGCCCATATCTTTCATCGATTCGGCATGCAAATCTCTAATCAGGGCTTCAATAATGGCTGAGGCTTCCGATTCGCTTAGTTGCTTAGGCAGAAAACGCTCAATCACGGCAATCTCGGCTTTTTCCTTTTCGGCAAGCTCCGGACGGTGCCCATCTATATACAGTTTAATGGATTCGTTGCGTTGCTTAATCATGCCCTGCATCATGGAAAGGAGCTCGGCATCTTCGGCTTGAGGTTTGCCTTTGCCACGGGCTTCCACGTCTTTTTCTTTAAGACCGGCAATAATCATACGGATAGCGTTGGTATCCAAAACATTTTGAGCTTTCATCGCTTCTTTCAAAGCATTTTGTAAATCTTCACGTAACATCAATTTTCTCCTGATAAATGATCGTGGAATGTAAGATAGATAGATTTTTTTTGCGGGCTTGGGTTATCAAGCACCGTTTGAAATAAAATATCATAGCCACCCTCCAAACGTGTGATGGTGGGCTGATAAAATTTTTGCACCAAAGGCTTACCGTCCTTATCAGAAATATCAATTTTAACGGGCGGAACAAGGGTTAAGGAAGATCCTGTATTGACAATTTTGCCGCTAATCTCCAACTTGGAAACGTTATCTTCAACAAATTCGCGTGTGGCAATATCTTTAAATTCTAGATTTTGCGCCAACGGAATGCTTTGAAGAGAAAGCGCATTATAAAAGTGTTCGGCGCCGGGCATCAGCCGAACAATATCATAACGGGCAACAAACAAGGTGATTAAAATGATGGCAATACTCAAGGTAAGCAACGCCAAGTTAAGCGTATGTTTCACCTGAGGCACTTGAACGACTCTAATATTAGTTTCTTCTTTAAAAAGCTCGGCGGCAGGTTGGGCGGCGCTTTCAAATAATTGCCGAATATCTTTGGAGGGAGCTTGCGGGGCTTTTAGGGCATCGCGCTTATGTCCAACCCAAATTTCGCCACATTCGACACAGCGCATTTTAAGCCCTTCGGCAGGCATCAACTTATCAGGCAGATCGTAAACCGAACGGCATTTAGGGCATTTTATTAACATAGAACCTCTGTTTGCAAAATGTTAATTCTGTTCAATAATTGGCATTATGCACAAAAAAGGGGTGAAATCCAAGAAAAAAAGTATTTTATTAAATATATTCTTATTGTATGGTAAGAAAGAAGATTAAAACGGGAGGAAAAATGCCGCTTCAAAGAGAAATATCCGGTGAGCCGATTGTAGATATGCTTCATGTTGGTTTGCATTACGACGATGGACCGGAAATTATGACGGACATCAATTTGAGCTTGGAAAACGGCTCGTTTCATTTTTTAACAGGCAAAAGCGGCGCAGGCAAGACCTCTTTGTTAAGCCTGATGTACTTGGCGTTAAAACCAACGGCGGGCACAGTCACGGTTTTTGGTCAAAATGTTGCCTTTGCCGATCGTGATGAAATGGCTTTGATGCGTCGTCGTATCGGAGTTGTGTTTCAAGAGTTTCGGCTTTTGGAACATTTGTCGGCTTATGATAATGTGGCGGTGCCTTTGCGCATTCGGGGCATGGGCGAAAAAGAGATCAAGCGCCGTGTTGGTGAGCTTTTGCGTTGGGTAGATTTAGAAAAAAGCCGCGATAAAATCTGTAATACCTTATCCGGCGGTGAAAAACAGCGTGTAGCTATAGCGCGTGCCGTCATTAACCGTCCTGAGATTTTGTTGGCAGACGAACCCACAGGAAGCGTTGATGATGATATCGGCGGGCGGATTATGAAGCTTTTTATTGAGCTTAACAGGTTAGGCACAACGGTGGTGATTGCAACGCATAGCCAAGATTTAATCACGCAGTACCCGTATCCGCGCATTCATTTAGAGAACAAAATGCTTAAAATTTTTCCCGCGGTAAGGAGAAAGTTTGATGAAGCCTAAAATTAACTTAAAGCCGCATATGCATGAAGAGTTGCCTTTGCATAAAGAGGGCGCGAATGTGTTTTTAAAAATCATGACGGCTGTTTCCGTATTTGTATTTACGCTGATGTTTTCGGCATTTTTGGTTTTAGACGGTGTGGCTCAAAACTGGCGTGAAGGTATGGACAACACTTTAACCGTGCAAATGATGCCATCAGAAGAAGCCTTGCCGAAAAAGGAAGAAGATGCCCGCAGGCAGAAAGTTTTGGCATTTTTTGAAAATTTGGATTCGGTGGAAAGTGTGCGGCTGATCCCTGACGAGGAAATGCAAAAACTGATGTCGCCCTGGTTGGGTGCAAAGGCTGATTTGTCTGTTTTGCCGTTGCCCGCGCTTTTAGATGTCAAACTCAAAGCGGAAGCTTCGCCTGATTTTGAGGCAATGGCGGCAGAGCTTGCCGAAACGGCACCCTATGCCACCTTTGATAATCATCGTTTATGGTTAGGTCGCCTTGTGAAATTTGCATCTGTTTTAAGGCTTTTGGCGCTGATTGTATTGTTAATGGTGCTAACTGTGAGCGCATTATCCATTTTTTACGCGGTTTGCACAAGCTTGGGCGTGCACCGTGAAATCATTTCAATTTTGCACATCATGGGCGCCAAAGACAATTATATTGCTGCGCAATATGCCAGACGGAGTTTTGATATTGGCTTTGGGGCAGGGCTTGTCGGCATGCTTTTAGGTGTGTCGGGCATTTTAGGCATCAGCCGTGTGGCATCTGTTTTAAACACGGCGCTTTTGGGCAATTTATCGCTTGATACACTGGATTGGTTTTTCATTGCCACATTGCCCTTATGGTCGGCTTTACTTTCCATGATAACCGCTTGGTTAAGTGTGAAAAGAACTTTAAGAAAGATGGTTTAAATGCAACGTGTCGGTTTTGTTTTGTTAAACGGTTTATGTGCGGCTTTTTTGGTATGGCTCGGCGGTTTTATTGCCTTTCATCAGCACATCCGCACAAAGACATCAGAAAGCACGGAACCTGCGGATGCCGTGGTTGTTTTGACAGGTGGCAGAAACCGCATTTCTGAAGCTCTGAGGCTATATAACGAGGGCTTGGGTAAGGTTTTGATTATCTCGGGTGTGGCACCGGAGGCCACTTTAGAAGATCTTGAAAAGCAGAACAACGCCGCGCTTGAACGTGAAGATGGCGAGGTCATTTTAGGCATTGAAGCCACAAACACCATAGAAAACGCCATTGAAGTTTCGGAAATCATCCGCCGTCGCGGCATTCAAAGCGTGCGCTTGGTGACCTCTTATTACCACATGCCCCGGAGCAAAGAGGAAATTTTAGCACATAATCCGGATCTGAAGATTATTCCGCACCCCGTTTTTTCGCAAAATGTTTCCAGCAAATGGTGGCGCCGCCCGAAGAGTTTTTATCTGATTGCAGCGGAATATAACAAGTTTTTGTTTGTGTACTTCAAAAACACATTACACCGAATTTTTGAAAGGGACTAATATGATTTACGTTCGCTCGCTTTTCGCAAACATCTTCTTTTTTGGAAGCATTGGCATTGGTTGTGTCTTAACGCTTTTTGTCGGACCTTTTTCCAGAAGACTGAACATCAAGATGTGGGATAGAGGGGTTATGAGAGTGGCTTTCTTTTGGGTGAGGTTATTTGCCGGCTTAAAAATGGAGTTCAGAGGGCTGGAAAACATTTCAAAAACACCGGCGTTATATGCCTGCAAGCACGAATCCGCCATGGAAACTTATGCTTTTACGCATGCGGTTGAAACCACGGCTTATGTGATGAAAAAGGAGCTGACCTACATTCCGTTTTTTGGTTGGGGGCAATATTTTTACGGTATGATCCCGATTGATCGTAAAGGCGGTGCCAAAGCCATGAAGCTGATGCTCAAAGAATGCGCTGATCGCGTGGCAAAGAACCGCCCGATTGTGGTTTTCCCCGAAGGCACAAGGTGCAAGCCCGGCACAACAAAGGGTTATAAGTCAGGCTTTTTGTTTGTGGCGGAAAACTTGGGCTTAAAGGTGGTGCCGGTTGCCATCAATACAGGCTTGTTTTGGGCAAAAAACTCATTTTTACGTTACCCCGGCACGGCGGTGTTTGAGTTTTTAGAGCCGATGGAGGCGCCCAAAGGCTTGAACAAAAATGCCTTTATGAGCGAACTTGAAAAACGCATTGAAGAAAAGTGCAAAGAATTAAATGAAGAAGCGGTTCACAAATATCCATGGGTCAAGCATAATTTAGGTTAAAAGACTTGACTTAATAAAATAATTGTATAAAAAGAAATCAGAAAACATATTATTAACTCTTAAAATTATCATGTATGGATTATGAATTTTTAAAAAATCTCCCCGATAAAGGAAGAGATTTGGTTATTTGCCTTTTACTGGCAGAAAAAAATTTTGTTTCATTCTTTGAAGCCGTACAAAACGGTTACAAAGTGGATTCTTGGATGTTGGAGTGGCTTCTTTTATCAAGAGGTGTCGGTTACATCAAGCAGCTTTTGAAGGTAGAAACGGCAACATTTACTGAAGATGCCCATCACTTTTTGAAAGCTTATCTCGGTGAGGAACCTTACAACACTTGGCTTATCGAGTTTGAAGCTCGACAAGAGAAAATTTGTGAGGAAAAGAAAGCTGCTAAAGAGCAGGCCACTCGGGAAAGTCTGAAAGCGCGGGTAGAGAAAGAAGGCTTTACACAAGTCCTTTTTAACTTATTTATCTCCTACGACGGTCCAAAGGCAGAATGGCTTGTCGAGTTGTACGGCGAGGAAAAAGTTTACGAAGAAGCAAAGAAATCCAGTGCGGTTTGGCTAATCGCAGGAGCCCTTTCTGATGATTTCCTTTTTTCAAAAAAGGAATATCGTCACCTTAAGGCGACCTTGGAAAATGCTCAAAAACTGATTGAGGTTGGTGAGTTTTCCGAAGTGTATGAATGGGGCGAGAGGGATTATTGCAGTCAGATTAACGAGCTCTTGAACAAGGAAAATCCGGCTTATTTCCTTGAACATCGAGGTTACGGTGCATACCAACGCCTAAGTGAGGAAAGTAAAAAGAACTTCACGGATGAGCAATGGATTGGTTATTATGATCGTTTCCATGAAGATGCTTGGAAGGTTATCCCTTTGAAAGACAGACACTATCTTGTGGATGCCATGACACGTGCCAAAAGGCGTAAGTTCCTTTGGGATCACCGTTACTACGGCAAATGGATCAAAACATTCTTCTGCTGATGAAAGCTCCCCAAAAGGGGAGCTTTTTTTATATCCGCAAAATAGAAAGAAGAGGCGTCTCCAATGTTTCGGTAGACATTTCAGGTTGCAACGTATCCTGATCCACCAACTGATAAGCTTGAATGGAAGGAATATAGATCAGGAAATAATAATCATCGCGCCCCAAAACAAGCCAGTTGGCGGGTTTGCCATGAAAAAGGCTATGGTTATAAGTGAACAAATCATCAAAATACGAAGAATTTTTGAGCTCCGCGCCAAAAATACGGACATCATCGTTGGAAAAGCCGTTCGCACATTTCAAAAGCGCGGCAAATTCCTCGGGCAGGGGCGGAAGCCCGTCTTGTTTAAGCTTAAGGTTTGCAGCGCGAATTTGTGCCTCGCTTGCAGGCAGATTGCACCCGACCACTTCCTTGAGTTTGTTAAAAAGCGTTTCTGTCATATCCGTTCCTTGAAAAAGCTTGATTGCCGCGAAAATGCTTTGGCCCTTCAGCCCGACGGTTGCGCCACTCGGAAAGGGGCTTTTCACGTTTTTGTTGCTGTTGCATGCTCTTTTCAATGCCGAGCTTCTGCCGATCATAAATAAACGTGTTAAACCCGAGCATACATTTTACGCCCTCGGGCGGCTGAATACGATAAATATATTTCTTGTCAATTTCACGGTTATAAAAGATATCTTCATGATAATTATTATTCAAATCCTGCTCCAAGGCGTGCATGGCGTTATGTTGCGGGTGACGGACAATAAAGCACATATTCTCATAAGAGTTGATGGAGGCAAAGCTCTTGCCCTCCGCCTCGCGGACAGAAGCGTCTTTAATGTTAAGGATATGGTGCACGTCAACCACAGGCTGATTGCTCCATTCAGGCTTCCAATAAGGCGATTTACTCATGTCCGTTATGCCTCTTTTCATGGAAGATATAAGTGATTCAACATAATCTTTCCGAATGCCTTTCATACTCATTAAGCCTTGGCGAAACTCATTTTCATATTCTGCAATAAACTGCTTTGTAAAACGGGCTTTATAACCTTCTTGGAAGACTTTAGCGCTGTCTTTGCCAGAAGATCGGTATTGATCATTCAAAATAAAGCAAAAATCCTTGCATTGAAGCTCGGGCAATTTTTCAGGAGGAATGCCATAAAGAGCAAGGCCTTTTTTAATTTTTTCTTCCGTGGCGGCAAACTCGGGCACTTGCTTAAACACATTCCAAACGCTTGAAGCAGAAAGGTCATAATCCTCGGGCTTGGTTTGCATTCTTTTCTGCGGGTAGTTTTTCATCTCGCGCATGATGGGCGAAAGCTTAAACTCCGGCGGGCGGTCAACATAACCGTTAAACGCCATACGTGCCACATCGCGCTTATCTTGAGAGGTTTTATCATAGACGTACGAGTGCAAGACAAGGTTATTTTCTTCCAAAACTTTGGCTAACTTGTTTTCAGTATCATCGGTTGGCGTACTGACGAATTTATTGCAAGAATCAAGGATTTCCTGATAAATTTCATCACCTGATTTTGTATTGGGCACAGAGCCTTGATGCAAAACGGTGTTTTGCCTTTTAAGGTCTTGAATACGTTTTAAGAGCTCGGCATTTTTTTCAGCGCTCAAATGAGCCCCTTGCGCAGCATTCATACCCGTTATGTCATGTGTGTATGCCATTTTTATTCTCTCTTTTGTCTAAATTATAGCACAAAGAAATGGAAAAATCCATCAAAAAAGGAAATTTAGACTGTAAAACTTTGCTTTTTCTTTTCCTCGCGTTCTTTCAAAAGATCCAAATCGCGCTCGGTGGCAATTTTATTTAAGACCGTTTTGACCACATTATCAATATCTTTACCCTCGGAATAATCCGCAGGCAGGGCAAAATTGACGCGATTATCGCGCAAAAGCTTCATTGCTTTATCTTTCAGCCGACTTTTAGGTTTATAAACCGCAATCGCGGTGCCGTCGCGTTCTTTCACCATTTTCATGGACGGAATATCTGTTAAACCGTCGCCAAAATAAATGATGCGCCGAAACGGAATGCGGCGTTCTTCATCGGGCGTGTATTCGTTCACGGCTTTATCGTCTGTTTTTTTCAAGCCCTTATTGATTTTGGATAAATACTGCACCTTGGCGGAATAATTCACCACGCGGGCGGGCCAAACAGGGTAGCCGTCCTCATCAAAGGCATACGAACAGCCGAACACGTCTTTGAAATATTTCCGAATACTGCACCCATTAATAATTTCTTCATAGCCTGAGGAAATGATGTAATGCTCAATATCCAAGTCAAGGTAGCGTCCATAAGCGTTGATACGGGAAAACCAAGTTTTAACGCCTTCAAAATATTCAATCAGCGCGCCGCAGTTGAACAGATTCTCGCGGCTCATTTTAATGCCTTTTTCCCGCGCAACCTTGGTAAAATAATACATACTGCCCGTCACCTGATCCGCACAATTTTCTTCAGACCACTGGTTCGCTTTTTTCCAAAAAGTCTCGGGTTTCATGCCGAGTTCAGGAATGAGAACATAGTCTTGCATATAGGTTGTGCTTAAAGTTTCATCAAAGTCATAAATAAGGGCAACTTTTGTTTTTTTCATCTAAATTATAATCTCCTCTTGCAATTTGATAACAAATAAGATAAACCAAAGAAGTTAAGATTTAATCAACAATAATAGAGGTTTATAAAAAAATGGTAGCAACAACAATGGATCAGCTTGTTTCTCTTTGCAAGAGGAGGGGCTTTATTTTTCAAAACGCCGACATTTACGGCGGCATGCAAGGCGTGTACGATTACGGTCCGTTGGGTGTGGAGCTCAAAAATAACCTCAAAGCGGCATGGTGGCGCGCCATGGTTTATGAACGTGATGATGTTGAGGGCTTAGATGCCGCCATTTTAACCAATCGCAAGGTGCTGAAATATTCCGGACATGAAGATACATTTTCAGATCCGATGGTGGATTGTAAAAAGTGCAAAGGGCGTTTTCGCGCCGATCATTTAACCGATGGCAAATGCCCCAACTGCGGCAGTACAGATTTAACCGAGCCGCGCCCCTTTAACCTGATGTTCAAAACGCAAACAGGTCCTGTGGAAAGCGAGGAAAACTTGGCTTATCTGCGCCCTGAAACCGCGCAGGCGATTTTTACGCAATTTAAAAATGTTTTAGATGCCACATCGCGCAAACTGCCGTTTGGCATTGCGCAAATCGGCAAATCTTTTAGAAACGAAATCACCCCGCGCAACTTTATTTTCCGCGTGCGCGAGTTTGAGCAAGCCGAGCTTGAATATTTTGTAAACCCTGGCGAAGATGAAAAATGGCATGAAATCTGGAAAGAGGAGCGCATCAAGTGGTGGAAACAACAAGGCTTGAAACGAGAACATATCAACATTTACACCACGCCGGAGGCAGATTTAGCGCATTATGCCAAAGCTTGTTACGACATTGAATATCAATTCCCGCACGGTATGGAAGAGCTTGAGGGCATTGCCAACCGCCGCGATTACGATTTAGGCAATCACACCAAAGGGCAGGAAGAGTTTAACCTTGAGGCGCATTGCCACCAAAACCCCGATTCCACAACAAAGCTTTGCATCAGAGATGAAGAGAAAAACACGTGGATTATTCCGTTTGTGATTGAGCCTTCCATGGGCATTGACCGCGGGGTGCTGGCAATTATGACCGAAGCTTACGAGGAGGAAGATTTAGGTGAGGGCAATTCACGCATTGTCTTAAAGCTCAAAAAGCATTTAGCGCCCATTAAAGTGGCGGTTATTCCGCTTAAAAAGAACAATGAGGCGATTATGCAAAAATGCCACGAGTTAAAAAACAGTCTCTTAAAACTTGGCATCGGGCGTGTTGCGCTTGAAAACACAGGCAACATCGGCAAGGCTTACCGCCGCCATGATGAAATCGGCACGCCGCTTTGCTTAACGGTGGACTTTGAAACCATAGAGCAAAAGCCCGAGTCGGTAACGGTGCGCGATCGCGACACCATGGCGCAAACACGCGTCAACATTGCCGACCTACCGCAATACCTACGCGACTATTTTATCGGCTAAATGGCTTAACGAAAACGCCCTCAAAAGAGGGCGCTTTTCTAAAAGGCCATAATGGCTCTTGTTATCATGGATGTTGTTTTATAATGGTCATTTTTCGTACCGTCATCCATCTTCATGCTGAACACGACCCTTTCATTCTCTTCCGTGATGCATTGCCAAAAGCCAGTTAAATTTTCAACCTTAACACCTTTGTTTTCTAATAGAGAAAATGTTTTATTGAGCTTTTCGCGGACATCGCCGATAATACCGGAATTGTCATATGCTCCCCAAATCACTTTAGTGGCATCAAACCCCTGCATATAAAATAAATCGGCAAATGTCGGCATAAACCACCTTCCTTGGCCGACAATGTTGTTTTCAGGCGACACATCAGGCGGATAAAAGGCAAGCGTCGCCTTTGCCGCCGTGGCTTGACAATACTTGTTGTATTCTTCTGAGTGTTCCTTATAACTTCCATTAAG
>CANRJO010000008.1 GCA_947630965.1 uncultured Alphaproteobacteria bacterium | reverse complement strand
GAAGATGAGGAAGAGCCTGATTGCTCGGCTTATACCCTTTCGTCAGAGCTTGCTAATGCTAAGTGTGAGAGCTGCACAAGCTCAGGTAAAACAACGTATAAATGTACCTGCGATAGCGGTTACACCCTTAAAGACGGCAAGTGCGATAAGGATTGTACGGGTTATGATCTGACATCTACGCTTGCTAATGCCAACTGTGATACTTGTACCAACTCTTCCGGCAATCACTATAAATGTACCTGCAACAGTGGTTACAACCTTAAAGACGGCAAGTGCGATAAGGATTGTTCGGGTTATCCGCTGACAGCTCCGGCTCCAAATGCTACTGGATGTCTTTCCTGTACAAACAGTTTGGGTACACGCTACTACTGTGCATGTGGCGAAGCCTACCAGATGCCTCATTCTCATTGTGTGAAGTGGTGCGACGATGGGTATGTGAACCGTTGCATTGAATATGAATGCGATGCTGGTTATGTTATGAGTGCTGATCATGCTGTTTGCGACAAGAGCGAGGACGGCGGGGAAGATAAGTGCACAGATACTTGCGAGAGCAAGAGTCTGAACTCTTCAGAACCGAACTGCGGAACAGGCGAAACCTATAGCACAGAAACAGTCTGTGGCAAAACTTGCTATTCAGATTGTAAGTGCACCTCACCTTGCTCCGGTGTGGATATTCCGGAACATGCGCATGGTACAGGTACTGCGACAACAGCTTGTGGTAAAACCTGCTATCAGAGTTGGGCATGTGACAATGGGTATTTCGAGAACAAAGGTCAATGTGAATATGATTGTTCAAAGCGTTATAACCTTACGTCTCCGGATCCTAATGCTCAGAGTTGTTCGGTGGTTTGTTCTAACTCTCGAGGAGACTGGTATGACTGTAGTTGTTGGGAGGCCACAGAACTTAATGATTCTCACTGTGTTAGTTGGTGCCATCAAGGTTATATAGGTGCGCAAGACTATTGCCAAGAATGGGAATGCAATGAGGGTTATGAGCTGAATCCTGATGGGCATAGCTGCGATCCAACGGGGGATTGCCCATATGGTAAGACTTGGGATTACTTTTATCATATGTGTAGATAGAGGCGTTTTCTAAGCGTACGAGTATAAAAACAACCCTAACGGGTTGTTTTTATACTTTCTTGCTCTTAAGTTTTGCGTTCATCGCAAAACTAACTCGCTTCGGTCACCGCTCTGTAACGCTTGCAGCGGTGTCTATCGCCACCTCGCAAGCTGACAATCGCGTGATGTTGCCTAAAAAACAACTTCAATAAAAAAGAGGGGCAGAAACTCGTATATATCTTGCAAAAAAGGGTTGTGAAAGCGCGGGCGTTGCTCTATGCTTTAGGGCAGATTTGGTTAAGAAAATGCAAGATCCTCGCTTTATACATCTGCGTGTTCACACGGCTTATTCGCTTTCGGAAGGGGCAATGCTCATTCCGGATTTAATCCATAAATTGCATGATCAAAACATTCCCGCGATTGCCGTGACCGATACCGCCAACATGTTTGGCGCCAAGGCTTTTTCAACTTATGCCTCAAACGAGGGGATTAAGCCGATTTTGGGGTGTCAGTTTAACATCCGCAACCCTGATACGGATAATCTGCTCAAATCCAAGGGCAAGACGATGCCTTTGGATAAGCTTGTTTTGCTCGTGATGAATGAAACGGGCTATCAAAACATTATGAAGCTGATGAAAATCTTTTACCTTGACAACACTGCGCAAGGCGATGAACCTCAGCTCAAAATTTCTGATTTAGAAACTTATAACGAGGGGCTAATTGCGCTTTCTGCCGGCACGCAAGGGGCTGTCGGGCGGCTGATTTTGGAAAACCGCCTGAAAGATGCTGAGCAAATGCTCTTAAAGCTTGCCGATATTTTTAAGAATCGGTTTTATGTGGAGCTCTCGCGAATCGGCACGCCCGAGGAAAAGCAGACTGAAGAGCTGTTTTTGGATTGGGCGTATAAGCATAATCTGCCGATTGTTGCCACCAACGAGGCATTTTTCTTTGATGTGGATATGTATGAAGCGCATGATGCCTTGGTTTGCGTGGCCATGGTGGAGACTGTTTCTAATGAGAATCGGAAGCATTTTTCGCCGAACAACCGTCTGCGCTCTGAGGCGGAAATGGTGGAGCTCTTTAAAGACTTGCCTGAGGCGTTGGAAAATACGGTCAACATTGCCAAGCGGTGCAATTATCTTTCTGAAAAGGTTAAGCCGTTATTGCCGATTTTTGAGTGTCCCGATGGCAAAACGCAAGATGCATATATTGACGAGCAAGCGCACAAAGGGCTTGCCGAGCGTATGCAAAAGCACGTTTATTTTGAGGGCATGACCGCCGAGCAAAAGGCTGAAATTGATAAAAAATATTATGATCGGTTGGAATATGAGCTGAGCGTGATTAAGCGCATGGGCTTCCCGGGCTATTTTTTAATCGTGTCGGACTTTATCCGTTGGTCCAAAGGGCATGGCGTGCCAGTTGGCCCTGGGCGTGGCTCGGGTGCGGGGTCTATTGTGGCGTGGTCGTTATACATCACGGAGCTTGACCCAATTAAGCTTGATTTGCTCTTTGAGCGCTTTTTGAATCCCGACCGCGTGAATATGCCTGATTTTGACGTTGACTTTTGCCAAGAAAACCGCGCCAAGACCATTGAATATGTGCAGAACAAATACGGTTTTGACCATGTGGCGCAAATCATTACTTACGGAAAGCTCCAGTCTAAAGCCGTTATCCGCGATGTGGCGCGCGTGTTGAGTATGCCTTATCCGCAGGCGGATAAAATTTCTAAGATGATTCCGATGCCCGTGCAAGGTAAAAATATGAGCCTCAAAGAATCGCTTGAGCAAGTGCCTGAGCTTGAGGAAATGCGCCAAACTGATCCGCAGGTGAACAAGCTTTTTGATATTGCTATGAAGCTTGAGGGGCTTTACAGGCATTCGGGCGTGCATGCCGCGGGCGTTGTGATTGGCGACCGTCCGCTTGATCAGCTTGTGCCGCTTTATAAAGATCCGCGCGCGGATATGCCTGTCACGCAGTATGACATGAAATATGTTGAGGAAACGGGGCTCATTAAGTTTGACTTTTTGGGTTTAAAAACCCTGACCGTTATTAAAAAGGCGGTGGATTGGATTAAGAAAATCCATAACGTTGACTTGGATATTGACGCTGTGCCGCTTGATGACAAGCCGACCTATGAGCTTATGCAACGAGGCGACACAACGGCGGTGTTCCAATTTGAATCAACGGGCATGAAAGATGTTCACAAGCAAATCAAGCCCGACCGCTTTGAGGACCTCATCGCGATTGTTTCGCTTTACCGCCCGGGGCCGATGGATAACATCCCGACATATATCAAGCGCAAGCACGGCGAGGAAGAAATTACGTATTTGCACCCGAGCTTGGCGCCGATTTTGGATGAAACGTATGGGATTATGGTTTACCAAGAGCAAGTGATGCAGATTGCGCGCGCTTTGGGTGGTTATACGATGGGCGAGGCGGATAAACTCCGCAAAGTGATGGGTAAAAAGCAACGCGAGGAAATTCCGAAACAGCGTGAAAAATTTACCAAAGGCGCCATTGCGAACGGCATTTCCGAAGATGTGGCGAAAAGCATTTTTGACCAAATGGAAAAGTTTGCCTCGTACGGTTTTAACAAGTCGCACGCGGCGGCATATTCCCTGATTTCGTACCAGACGGCATATTTGAAAACGCATTATCCTGTGGAATTTATGACCGCGGTGATGGATTTGGATATGACAAACGCCGAGAAGCTCTCTCTTTTTACCACCGAATGCAAAGCCTCGGGAATCGATATTTTACAGCCTGATATTAACAAATCAGGCGCGGATTTCAGGGTGGAAAATGGCAACATTCGTTATGCTTTGGGTGCCATTAAAGGCGTTGGCGAGGGTTATATGCAAGGCGTGGTTGCTGAGCGTGAGAAAAATGGTCCGTTTAAAGACATGTCGGATTTCTGCCACCGAATCGACATCAAGTTTTTGAATCGCAAGCAACTTGAACATCTGATTAAGGCGGGCGTGTTTGATTCTTTGGAACCGAATCGAGCGAAACTGTTTGAAAACATAGAAACCATTATGCGCAATGTTTATTCTGCCACCGAGGTTAAGACCAGTGATCAGAAGTCGCTTTTCGGGGCGCAAGAACTTGCTAGCAAAATTAAGTTTAAGGAAGTGGCGGATTGGCCCTCGCTTGAAAAACTGCGCTATGAAGCCGAGTCGATTGGGTTTTATCTTTCGGCGCATCCGTTGGACGGTTATAAAGAAAGCTTGCCAAAACTTGGCGTAACGCCGAGTACAGGCATTATGCAAAATATCCAAAACATCGTTCAAGGCGACCGTTTCCAAGCCAATGCCGCGGTTTGTGTGGAAAGTTTTCGGAAAAGGCTTTCAAAATCAGGCAATAAATACGCGTTTGTCGGGTTTTCGGATGCGTATGGCACGTTTGAGGCGATGTTATTTTCCGAGGGCATTGCGAAATATGAAGATGTTTTAAATGCGGGCGTGCCTGTGTTTGTGAAACTCACGATTGATCAGAGCGATGATTCCCGCCCGCTTGTGATGATTAATGCCGTTAAAACGCTTGATGAGGCCATTGCTGAGCAAGCCAAAGGCATGACAATCAGCGTTTCTGACGCGGGGGCGGTGGCGCAGGTGGCGGCGCTTTTGAAAAAGGATAGAAAAGGCGCAAACAAGGTTTATATTGTGCCGGAAAACAAAGCTTGGGATGTTCGGATTTTGCTTGGCGATACTTACGCCTTTGCGGACACATCGCTTTTCGGGCAGCTGCGGGCTATTCCTGGCGTGACAGGTGTAAAGGAGTTTTAGATGCTTCAACCGGAAGTTCAATATTCAGTTTTTAAGGCGGTTTTCCGCCCGTTTTGGATGGTTTCGGACAAATTGGGTGCCTTTTGTTTTTGGGGCGGCATCTTTGGGCTTGTTTTGACAGGTGTGGCGCTTTTGTTCAGCGCCGCGTTTGATTGCACGCTTCATTTATCTGGCGGGCAGGCTTGGTGTGTGGAAAAGCCTTTTGCTTATATGGCTTATTTTTTCACAAAGCTTTTGCTTATAACGGTTTTTGTTCGTTTATGGGTTGAGGCGGTTGTTATGAAAGATGAAAACGACTCGACAACTTTTAAGCAGACGTTTATTGGCGTGCTCAAAACATTTTTATGTTTTATGCTGTTTATGGGCTCTATTTTTCTGCCGATTATTGCCACTTATATCTTGTTTTTACGGGTGCCGAATCCGAATTTTGTTGTGGAGCTCGCGTTTTTCACATTTTTTGCGCTGTGGTTTTTAGCCCCGTTTGTTTTGATGCGTTTTTACGCTTCTATTGGCGAGCGACTCGAGGATGCCCGCCCGACTCGATTAAAGGAAGTTTGGCGCAAAACAAGCGGATTTTCCTTTAAGCTTTTGCTTTCCACCGCGCTTATTTATATGGTGGTACTCACGCTTTATTTGAGTGCCAATTCGTCCGCGCGCGGTATGCCTCATTATGCGGGGTTATTTGTGCAAAACTTTATTTTGCTTCTCAATGCCGCGTTGGTGGCGTGCTTTATGCTTGTGCAAAGGCAGATTTTTTTGAGCACGAAATAAGCCTTGATAAAGGGGCATTTTTCTGATATACTTTATTTATATATAAGTAAGGAGAAAGACCATGAATAAAGTTATCACCAAAACGGCAGGCGCCACGCTTATCACGGCGGGTGTTGCGGCAAAGTTGGGGCAATGGGGGCTTTCGGTGGCGCGCGTTGTTGGCAATGGGGCAACAGGCTTGGCGGCGGAGTTTGCCGGCAAAAGCGGCAACCTCAAATTAGGCGATACGATTGTTTCAAACATGCACACACAAGCCAAAAAACTCAGTTCGTGGCTTTTTAAACAAGGCAAAAATTACTGGAACCGCTGATGGAACATGAAAATGATTATAAGGTGATTATCACCCATGAGGGCACGCTTGTTTTTTTGATTAAAGCGCGTGCGCAAGAGCCGGACAAACCGTTTTTATTGTATGACGGCGGTTATCATGCCACGTTTTACAGGCGTGCGGATGAGACTGTTTTGTTTGATTACCTTAATTCGCAGATTGTGCCGATGTTGCAAAAATCAGGCAAGATTGTGGTTTTTGAATTAAGCGATGAAACCCAAGATGTTGTGCGTGATTATGAAGCCCCTGTGAAGCACATTAAGAAAAACGCCTTTACAGACGGGTTATAAAACTTTTAAGCATAAGGAGCGCTCCTTTGGCGAAAAGCAAAAGGAGCGTTTTTTTGATGTTGTTTTTGTAAAAATGACGGAGAATCAAAGAAATACGAGCTTAAAACAGAGCAAAAAAAAGGTACCTTAAAATTTAGGGATAATCCAAAAATTAACATCTTGAATTTACTGTAAAAAAATTCTTGCATTTTCAAAAATTTTAAGGTACCTTTTTTTTGACATGATTGTTTAACCCAACTAACCAAAGGATGGTCTCAAAAATTTTCAAAACTCGCCTATAAAATAGCTTGCGAAAATTTTTGAGTTATGGTAAGTTACTCACAAATAAACTTTAAAAGGAACTAAAAATGACAAAAACGAATTTGACAGCTCTCCTTCTTTTATCAACGGCACTTGTTAGTCTTTCCAATATTTCCTCGGCTTTAGCGGAAGATAATACGGTTTCTTCTTTTGAGGATCTGCAAAGAGCTCTAACAGAAAAAAAAGAAGATATCATTGTTGTAACAGGAAGCGATATTAAGTTCTCACAGTATATAAAAATTGATAAAGAATCAGAATCAGAACCAAAACCAAAAGCAATAACAATTCAAGGTCAAGCAGGTTCAGAAATATTAGACGGTAAGAATGGCGGCGATAAGAGCAAATTATCAAGGGGCTTTGTCGTTGAAGGAAGTGATACCACTTTGACTTTGAAAAATATAAGTGTCAAAAATTTTAATGGGAGCGCTGCTCCTTATGATGGTGCCATTTACAGCAATGGAAAAGTGGTTATTGAGGCAGATGAGGGTAAAACAGTCGAATTTTCCAACAATAGAGAGTCGTCCACAGGCCCTTCTAGGGGCGCTGACGTTGGTTTGGGTGACAAAGCTAGCCTGACCATCAAAGGTAAAGGGAAAGTTAAACTCGAATCGGGTATATCTGGTTGGTCATCTGATGCTAGCGTCACGCATGAAGAGGGTACACTTGTTTTGGGTGGTGATAGTGATAGCATGGCTGCAAATTTCTCATTATATGCTGGTACATTTACAAATAAGAGTGGGGATGTTGAAGTCAGAAATGTTTTGAACTTTTTTAAGAATAACACAACATTTGAAGGTGGTACGTTAAAGTGGCTGACAAACAGGGCTCTTGACGGCAAATTAACACTTCAAAGCGGTTCATCCTTGGAGGTTGGCGAAACAGGAAGTGGTGATGGTAAAAAAACAGCCTCTCTGATTTTAAGAGCAAAAGATGACTTGAACTCCGATGTGGATATTACCATCAATGGGAATAGCACGCTGACACTTCAGGACAGAAACGGGCAAACCTTAAATAAGCAAGTGAAGGGCGATGGCACGCTTGATTTGAAAAATACAAAATTGACGCTTTCTGGTTCAAGTGATAGCGGTTTGGGTGAAAGTTTGAAGCTTAAAGCTTCTTCAAACTCTACCTTAACGCTTAAAAATTTAACAGAAACGGCAGGGAACACCTTAAAAGCTTTGGCAACCGCTCTGACACCAGAAGAAAGTAGCGCTCTGGACGCTTTGCATTTGGTGGTGCAAGGTTATAATAGCGGTACGGGCAATTCAACCTTAACGGTTGACGGACAACATATTGCTGATTTGTCATTGGAAACGGGCGAAAATAAGCTTCAAAATGTGACGGTTAAAAATTCCGGCAAAATGACGAATAAGGGGGATTCTACTTTTAGTGAAATCAATAACGAAGAACATGGTACAATTGAGAACTTCGGCAACTTAACGGCAGAAAGCGTGAAGAACTCAGGTACTATTAGGCACTATCTCAACACGTTTGACGGCGGTGTTTTTGAGAATAAAAAAGACGCCACTTTTAAGGCAACGGGCAACAGTGCCACCTTGAAGGCGAAAACGCTGACCAATAGTGGCACAATCGATTTGGGTGAGAATGATGCGACCGTTGAAACTTTGAAGCTTAATGATAAGGATGCCTCCTTTACCGCAAAGAATTTGACAACGACTGTCTTTGATGAAAATAAAGGCACGGTTACTTTGTCAGGTACCTTGACGGTGACAGCCACAGGTAAAGATGACGAGGAGGTTGTTTTTGCTAATCCCTTAAAGAACGAAGGCAAAATCACGGCTCAAAAATTAACTGTCCACAATGTGGATATTGAGAACACGGACGCTCAATCTTCGATCACTGTTCATGGTGATGCGCATACGGCCAAAATTGATAACCATGGCACGTTTACAGTTGACGGCAAATTGGAAGCTCATGGCGATGTGACAAATGAGACAGATGCCACGTTGACCTTTGCCGACGGTGACATCAGCGGTAAAGTGACCAACAGCGGCACCGTGACCACCACAGGTACAGTAAGCGTGACAGGGGCTGTTGAAAATAATAAAGACTGGACCAACAGCGGTACACTCACTTTTGCGGGTGCTGTTTCCGGCAATGGCAAGTTTGATAACTCGGGAGATTTGAACTTAAATGGTGATGCCTCGGGCTTTACGGGCGATTTTACCCAAACAGCAGGCACCACGACCGTCAACGGTAAAATGTTTAAGGGTACCAACAACATTAACGGTGGCTCGCTTGATGTGACGCAAGATAAATTGGATTATGGCGTGACGCTTGGCAGTAACGCCACATGGAAACATAATTCTACGACCGAGGCTCTTGAAACAATTGATAATAACAATTTAACCTTTAGCGGGTCAAATTCACAGGCAACCTTTACAGGTTCGGGCGGTTTCACGCTTTCGGATCAGGTTACAGTAAACAATAATAAAGTTGTCTTTGAGAACACAAAAGTGTCACTTGACGGCACGGATTTCAATAATGTCGGGTTTAAAGACTCCAGCTTAAACTTGCATGATGATCAGTTGGAAACAAAAGCTTATACTTTCACGGATTCTTTCATGGAAGGGACAAATAAGCTTCATTTTGATGTGCGACTTCAAGCTCCGACAAATGACAAATATAAATTTACGAGCGATACGGTTAAGTTTAAGAACAAAAGCAGCGGGTTGCCAACCTTAAAGTGGACTCTTGGCAACATTTATATCGGCGGGGAAGAGGTTCAGGCTACAGGTAAAATATATGAGGGTAGCTCTGTCTTGCAAAGTGAAGGTGCCGTGCAATTAGGTTTTGTTGACGGGAAGACACTTGTTTCCACCAATAAATTTGAGTATAAAGTCTCTACTTCTACCGAAGACGCCGGAAAGGTGACAATTAAGCAATTAGGCGTGGCGGGCGATGATCCGCTTGCTACAATGAATAAGCATGATGGTAACCGTCAATATGGCGTGCGCTCTAACTTTACAGATGGTGCATATCATAGCCAAAAATCACTTGATTCAATGGAAAATGGAGACTTTTCCGTTTTCGGGGAAAATAATAATCGGGAAAAAGATGTTCTGTCCGGAAAACTTGTTGACGATAAGCACGAAGAACTCACAGAGCGAAGAGGCAGTTTCTTTGATTTGGAAGAGGGCGATGTTAGTTTGCATGTGAAAGACCTGACCATCCAAGATGCCGGGCGTACGGATGTTACAAAAGGCGGCGGTTCCGTTTTGCGGAACAATAATGCCAATGCCCGTGTGGATATGTCAAACCTGATTATTCAAAACAACTCGTCTAGCGGTAAAGGCGGCGCGATTTATAACAATGGTGGTACCAAGAACAGCGAGCACTTCACTTCAGGGCTTTATTTGACCTCATCAACTTTGAAGAACAACGAAGCCGGCGAAAACGGTAAGGGTGGCGCCATTTATAATGATCAAAACGGCTACATGATCCTTGATAGTGTGACCGTTGATGCTTGGGAGCCGGAAAGTGGTATTATGCTTGCGGCAGAAACATCGTTGCCGGAAGGTAAAAACGATGTTTATAATGAAGGTGATATTGTTACCCTTGGTCAAAACACCTTTAACAGTCTTGTCACAAATGCCGACACAGGTACAGCCACTTTTGCAGGCGATGATACATTTGCCGAGCTTCATAATACGGGTACGGCAACCGCAACCTTTAGCGGCAAGGGCAAGGTGGACGTACTTAAGAATACGAGCAAGCTGACTAATACTTCCGTCTTGGAGCTTCAAAATGCTGAAAATACCGGAACCGTGGACAACACAGGTATGTTGACATTGTCCGAAAGTTTTTCAGGTTCCGGAGGATCACTCTCCAATGAAGGCGATTTGAGCTTAACAGGTGATGCTTCCGAGTTTAAAGGCGCCTTTAATCAAACAGGCGGCGCAACCGAAGTGACAGGCACGTTCTTTGGTGGAAAGTCAGATGTTTCCGGCGGTTCTTTGTTCTGGAATACCGATGCAGAGCGGGCAAAGGGGACATTGACTGTGCATGGTGATGCAACCATCTTTGAGCTTGCCGAAAATAAAAAATTCACTTTGGGCAATGGGGATTCCATTAACGCCATTGTAGGCCTTGACAACGGTTCAACCATGACGGTTCAAAGTGGCGATCTTACCCTCAAGGAAGGTTCGGTTTGGGAAGGCACCATTAATGTTGAGGGTGGTGATTTTAACCTCGACACAACATCAGCTACGCAACCAGAGTCTGGCGGCATTTTGAATGCTACAGGTGGTAAAGTGACACTTGGTGCGAGTAGCAAGCTTCGCTTGGATAACGGTAGCATGATTGGCGATGGTGTTAAAACAACCATCGGTGATAACGCCACGGTTTATGTTGCTCAAGGTGGTACTTTGAGCCTGAACGAGGGCGATACCACCCAAGGTCATACAGTTTTGGACGGTGGTACGCTGAAATTTGGCAAGGGTGTGACGGTTGATGAGGGCACGAATGCCACGTTGGAAGCTTCAAGAGGTAACTTAAACATCTTGGAGGGTGCCACGTTAGACCTTACTTCTAAAAATAGCTTCATTGATGATCCGGTTGCGCTCAATATTGCAAAAGATGCAACGTTGAAACTCAGCCTCGGCTCTATCATGATTAGCGATGAAGATAAGTGGGACGGTAATATTAACCTTGCCGGTGGCAACCTTTATTACGCCACAACCACGAATGGCAATTTAACTGCAACATCGGGTAACTTAACGCTCCTTGACGGCTCTGTCATGACAATCGGTGAAGAGGGCAAAAAGGAAAGCAGCACGATTGGTGACGATGTTGTGGTCAAAATTTTAGAAGGTTCCACACTTAATGTGGATGACGGTGCATCGCTGACCTTAGGTCAAAAAGATGATGTATGGCAGGGCACAATCAATAATAACGGTGGCTCGGTGAAATTCTCTGATCTTGAGAAAATTGGTGGTGCCTTTAACCAAGAATCAGGTGATGTAACCTTTGAGAATTCGCAGATGCTTCTTCACAGTGATCTATTCAATGTTAAGGATGGCGGTGTGGCACTTGTGAATTCATACATTGCCTTTGACCATGGTTCGGATATGAACCTTAAAAATCTGAGCATGTCAAAAGGTTCTACGTTCGGCTTTAACAATGGCGCGGCACAAACGCTGACGGTTGATGAATTGACCATTGACGGTGTGAGCCACTTTACCTTTGATGTGGACTTCTCGAATGGAAAAAGCGATCAGATCGTGGTTGACAAGGTCAACGGCAACGGCACTTTAGATGTTTCAGAATTTGGTGTTATCGGCAAAGAGCCTAACGCGAAAAGCGTTGAGGTCCAACTCTTTGCGGGTGACGTTGATAATCTGGACTTTACCGCATCGGCGGATCAGGTGCGTACAGCCTTGGGCTATTATGACTTAACAGCTCTTGAAGATAATAAAGGTTGGTACCGCGCAACGCTCTCAGCGTATAATCCGAATGCTTACCGCGGACAGGTCTCCCAGGTTGCCATGCTTTATAATCAGCTCGGTGTGGATGATATGGTCTTGCATCACCTGATTTTGGATCATGCCGGCACGGTGTCACACGAATCGAGCGTTGCCAAAACACGCCGCGTTAATCAGGCGGTCAATGACGGCCGCGGCGCGAATGTGTGGGTTAAGCCGTATTATGACGGTGGCAAACTCTCGCTTTCCGAAGGGCTTGATGTGGATAACAATGCTTATGGCTTGATTGCCGGCGCGGATATGCCGATGGGCACGTTTGATAACGGTTGGCAATATGTGCCGACATTCTACGTGGCTTATAATGGCGCAGACCAAAGCTATGATGATGTCGATATGAAGCAAAACGGTGGTCAAGCCGGCTTCATGACAACATTCATGAAAGATAATTTTGTTGCGGCGGCGAATGTCTATGGCGGCGCTTATGAAAACGAAATGGAGGTTGAAAACTTTACAGATAAAACTGATGGCTGGTTTGCCGGTGTTTCCGCTCGTGCGGCGTATAATGCCAAGCTCAATACCAACTTGACGTTGCAACCTGCGTTGTTTGCCTCTTATAATATGTTTAGCAAACAAGATTGGGATTCCGACTTTGGTAATTTGGCTATGGAAGCAGATGCCCTGAACGGTTATAACGTGGCGCCCGAGTTGAATTTGATCTATACGCAAAACGATTGGAGCGTCTATGGTATGTTGCAATATATGTTTACGTTTGATCAAGATGCTCAAGGCAAAGCCGAAGAAACGGATCTGCCCGATATCGGCATGGACGGCGATTACTTCCAATATGGCGCCGGCGTTGCTAAAATCTGGAACAAGGCTTTAAGCACCAACTTCCAGGTAATTGGTCGGAGTGGCTCGCGCACGGATGTGGGCGTACGGCTCGGCGTACAATATATGTTTAACTAAACTTTTGTTAGGCAGCTTGCCCGGGGTGGAAACATCTCGGGCAATTTTTTTTGAAAAAAAGTTTGTTTTGCGCCGGAAAATGTGTTATGATGAGCTTGTCTTTGATGATGGAGGTTGCTGATGAATTTTACTCAAGCCCTTTCAAACATAAATCAGGCACGGCTGTTTGTGGTTTCTGAATTTGCACGTGCGCAAGCCCTTGTTCATGACACAAAAACTTTGTGTCATTTTGTTTTTAAAGATGAAATGAATGCCGCGGATGTGAAAAAATATGTTGCTTCGGTGTTCCAAAATCAAAATCCTCCACGGGCAAAACTCTATGAATCTTTTCTGCAAAAAACGCTTAATGAGCATCAACAGGGCGTTTTTATGGTAACCGGTGCGAAAGAAATACGCCATATTTTGGCAGTGGCATCTTGCGCGGAAACACCGGCGGGGCTTATTTATGAGGGCTTGATGAAAATCATTGGCGTTTTGCAGGCGGCGCAACTTTATCCCGAATATTTTGAAAATTTGGAAAAACGCTTTTGGGAACTTCGGGAAAAAGGCGTTTCTCAAGCGCAAATTGAAAAAACTTTCAAAAGCACAATCTTTAATTATGAAAAGGTCAAAACCATCACAAATGCTTATAAAATGATGCAGGCGCACACCGCGGCGGCCGTTTATATGTGCCTTGCCGCGCGTGGGACAAAGTTAGAGGAAAATATCAAAGCATTTGCGCTGAAACAAAGTGCCGAAATTTCAAATGATTTCTGCACGCTAGGTGCGGGCGCCAATGCCTTTGCGGTGGTCTCAAAACTTTTGGCACAAATTGAAACAGGTGGCGCAAAAGCTTATTTGAGCGCTGAAAACTTGCCCGATTGGCGCAAAATTTTTGATTATACGCTCGCGGCTGTTAAAAATGTGGGCTACTCCGCGCACCAGATTATGGATGCGCCCGCTAAAGAAGGTGCCTTCTTGAAAGCTCTTGTCAAAGAATATCCCAAACCCAGGGAAAGGCTGAATGTTTTGAAGTGGAGTGCTGAATATAAGGCAAGCCTGTTGTTGCAGGATTATGCCGCGGCACAGGCGTTTTTGCTTGCAAATTAATTTTTCTGTTGAAAATCAGGTTAAAATTGCTATTGTATGAAAAATGCAATTTTAAGGAAATTTCGAAATGCCTGATATTAAATTTATTGTTGAAAATACCGCCCTTGTTAAAGAAGGGCTCCAAAAAAAAGGCTATACGCCCGAGGAATTAGATGTTGACGCGCTGATTAAACTTCATAAGGAAATCACGGCGCTTAAAACATCGTCACAGGCGTTGGCGGAAGAAAAAAATAAGCTCAGCAACAGCATTAAAAGCGCCGCGCCGGACGAACGCCCGAATATTATTGCGCAAAGCAAGGCCGTTGGCGAAAAATTTAAGCAAGAGCAAGATCAACTTGACGCCAAACAGAAAGAATTTGACCTCTTTATGCTTAAAATGCCTAATTTGCCCTCGCCCGAAAGCCCTGTCGGCCCTGATGATTCGGGGAATGTGGTGCGCCGGAAAGTTGGCGAAATTCCGCATTTTGATTTTGAACCGCGCGACCATATCGCCTTAATGGAAATAAACGATTGGTCGGAAATGGAGCGCATCGCCAAGGTTTCAGGCTCGCGCACTTACGCTATTAAAAATGAGCTTGCCAAGCTTGAACTTGCCATGCACATGATGGTTATAGATAAGCTCCGCGCCGAGGGCTTTACCGTGATTACCGTGCCTTCCGTTTCTAAGGAAAAGCCGCTTTATGGGCAAGGTTATCTGCCGTTTTCGCGCGATGAAGTTTATTATATGCCGGACGATGATCTTTATCTTTCCGGCACGGCTGAGCTGATTTTGAACTCTCTGCGCGCAGATGAAATTTTATCTGAAAACGAACTCCCCGTGCTTTATGCCGGTTTTTCGCCCTGTTTCCGGCGTGAGGCAGGTGCCGCGGGCAAAGATACGCGTGGCCTTGTGCGTGTGCATCAGTTTATGAAAACTGAACAATTTGTTATTTGTAAAGATTCCATTGCCGAAAGCGAAAAATGGCATCAAAAACTTTTGCAAATTTCAGAAGAAATTTTACAGGATTTGGAACTTCCTTATCAGGTTTTGGAAGTTTGCACCGGCGATATGGGCGCGCCAAAATATCGTCAATATGATCTGGAAGCTTGGGTGCCGAGCCAAAATTGCTATCGCGAAACGCATTCTTGCTCCAACATTACCGATTGGCAAGCGCGTCGCACAAACCTTCGTTATCGCGATAACGCCGATGGCAAAGTTCACTACGTCCACACCCTCAACAACACCGGCATTGCCACCCCTCGCGTCCTCGTTCCATTCATTGAGAATCATCAGAATGAGGACGGTACCGTTAACATTCCTCCAAAGCTGCGTGCATATATGGGCGTTTCTAAGATTGGGAAAGGCGTGGAGTCTAAAAAACAACAAAAGTAATTGTTGTTTTTTAAGCGACATCACGCGATTGTTAGCTTGCGAGGCGCTGACAAGCGCCAAAGCAAGCGTTACAGAGCGGTGACCGAAGCGAGTTAGCTTTGCGATGAACGCAAAGCTTACGAGTAAGAAAGCTGGCATCTAGAGCGAAAAACTGCAGAACGGTCAAAATTCATGTACTTCTATTGTACACTAGAATTTTGCTCGCCCTTAAAACGACTTTATCTGTACCACTCTCCGCATTCCCGAGGACTATGAGAAAAGTAAAACACCCCGAGGGGTGTTTTTTTTATGGTGCAATTTAAAGGTACCTTAAAAAAGTGCCGTTGTCAATAAGAAAAAATCAAGCAGAATCAAGGCTTCACAATTTTAAAAAGTGTTGCATTTAAAGGTACCTTTAAATTGATGTGATTCGACAGCCGTCGAACGTCGGGAAAGGAGCAAAACACACTCCAAACCGTCACTCTGAGCGGAGCGAAGAGTCCAGGACAATAAATAAAGCTAATTTTTTCCTGGATCCTTCACTAACGCCTACGGCGTGCGTTCAGGATGACGGCACCGAGGCGGGCGCAAGGAATAGAAAGGGAGAATAAAATGCGATACTTGATGTTTTTGTTGGGTTTGATGTTTGCAAATGTTGCAAATGCGATGGATTGTGAGAAAGTGCCAGATTGTGAAAGTTTAGGGTATTCCAAAGGCAATGACCCAAATTGTGTTGAGGACGGTTATCTTAACTGCCCGTTTGATCAGGATTATAAAGTCTGTGTGCAGTATAACTGTGCGGCTTTAGGTTTTACCGAATCGGACAAAACATCTTGGTGCGCAGACCTCATCGAATGTAAGGGCAACTCCAAAATGACGCTTTGTCAAAAACCATGTTTCGCAACCGATGCGCAAAGCTTAATTGAACTTGCAGGCTCCGGTCAATGTAAAGTCGTGACCATGCGAAACGACATCAGCATTCCTGCCAATCAAAATCTCACGCTTGCGAAGAATACCACCCTTGACGGTAGCGGACATACAATTACAGCCACCTTTACATCTTTCAAGCTTTTAGATGGTGCGAAATTAAAAAATCTGCATATCCATCGGAAGATTGATTCTGTTGAACGCTTAATATTTATTACAGTTCAAGGTAATGGCTTTTTTGAAGATATTTCTGTTTTAGATGAAAATAATAACACGGTTTTACCTGAAGAATATCGATGGCTTTGCCAGACTTCAGGAACTTTGACATTAAGCGGGGTTCTTAAATTTGAAGTGAAAAATGATTTCAAACATCATCTTCTTGAGGCAGCTTCGTTGGTTTTTGAAAATGCAAAAGTGGAACTGATTGGCTCATCTTCATCAGATGCCTTCGTAGGACACTCTACCTTTGCAAAGAATTATGCTAAGAATTCTGAGATTCACATCCAGACTAAAAGTTTTGTTGTTTCGGGAACTTGTAATGGAGAATTTGAATTAGTTGATTCAAAAATGATTGTAGAAAATGATGTCTTTGGTGTTGTTTGGAAGCCTAGCATGTATGAATATACCTTTAAGTTAGGTAAGGGAGGCTATCTTGATACAAAAGAAAATACTCTTGTTTATGCGGGCGGAAAGTTAAAATTTATCTTTAACGGCACGGCAGAAAAGCCCGCAACACTTATTATCGGGAAAAAATATACAGGGGACATGGTGACTTTAGATGTCCAAAACACCGCCGCTACGCTTAACTATATGGGCATAGTCTACCACCCAACGAAAGTCGGCGCAACACTTTTGGAAAATATTCCAACCTCACCGGATTGGGAACATGAATAAACTTTGTGTAAAAAGTTTTATTCATCTTTACTTCTTCTGTGGAGTATTTAAACTCTCGTGTGTTGAAAAATTATTATTTATCTAAAACACTTATTATTATGAAAGAGCGAGTAGTTATTGACCCGAGATTCTTACCGAAAGAAGTCAAAGATCTTAAAATTTATGATGGCAGACCGGCATTCCTCTTTGCTGATTGGAATGGACAGCTTCCGCTTAAGCGCGTTAGTCATGACGGTGTGACGTGTTGCCCTTATTGCAATGAGCCGCTTGTCGGTACTAAATGCAGGTGCTTTTCTTTCCGTAAGGCTGAGGAGTTTAATGCTTCTTTGCAGTGATCTTGAGCCTTGGTTTCATAAACCAAGGCTTTTTTGTTGACAGATGCTTTTTCTTGATATATTTTAACTTTCACGAGGAATAAATGAAACATATAAATGCCATACATATCTTACGAATTATCCCCTAAGGGGATGGCTTTTTTATACTCAAATTTTTGACGAAAATATTCTGTTTTTAATTAATTAAATCATAGGTAAAACAATGAAACATTATGCTGATGTGAAAGCAAAGCCCGACTTTGTGGCGCTTGAAAAAGAAATCTTGAAATTTTGGGAAGAAGACCGCACGTTTGAAAAATCGGTTCATAACCGTGACGGCGCGGCGGAGTTTGTGTTTTATGACGGCCCGCCGTTTGCCAATGGCACGCCACACTACGGGCATATTATGGTTTCATACGTCAAAGACGTTGTGGCGCGTTTTCAAACCATGAATGGCAAAAAAGTTGACCGTCGTTTGGGTTGGGATTGCCATGGTTTGCCGGCTGAAATGGCAGCTGAAAAACAGCTCGGCGTTTCAGGACGCAAGCAAATTGAAGCCTTTGGCGTTGAAAAATTTAATAATTTTTGCCGCGCCGATGTTTTGAAATATTCGGGCATTTGGGTTGATATGTTTAAGCGAATCGGGCGTTGGGTGGACTTCTCGCGCGATTATAAAACCATGGATTTGCCTTTTATGGAAAGCGTCATTCATAACTTCAAAACCCTTTATGATAAAGGCTTGGTTTATGAAGATTATCGCGTTTTGCCTTATTCTTGGGCGGCGGAAACGCCCCTTTCAAACTTTGAGGTCAACCTTGGCTATCAGGAAAAAACCGATACCGCGATTACCGTGATGTTTACCCTTGAAAATGGTATGAAGATTTTGGTTTGGACAACCACGCCTTGGACGTTGCCCTCTAACCTGATGTTGGCTGTCGGCAAAGATATTGATTATGCCGTTATGGAAGAAGACGGGCAAAAATATGTTTTGGCGCAAGCGCTTTTAGGGCGTTATAAAAAGCAACTTGAAAACGCCGTTCAGGTTGGCACCATAAAAGGCGCCGAGCTTTTGGGGCTTTCTTATGAGCCGATGTTCCCTTACTTTAAGCACCTCAAGGAAAAAGGCGCTTTTAAGGTTCTTTCGGGCGATTTTGTTTCCACCGAAGACGGCACGGGCGTGGTGCATATTGCCCCCGGGTTCGGTCAGGACGACTTTGAGGTCTGCCGCGCATATAACCCCGAGTTCCCGGTTGCCTGCCCTGTTGACGAGGCCGGTAAATTTACATCTGAAGTGTCTGATTATGCGGGAAAACAAGTTTTTGAAACAAATGAGCCGATTTTGGCTTTTCTGAAAGAAAACGGGCTTTTGGTTAAAAAGGAACAATACACGCACACTTATCCTTATTGCTGGCGTACCGATACACCGCTGATTTATAAGGCGATGTCAAGCTGGTTTGTCCGCGTGACGGATTTTCGCGATGAAATGGTGCAAAACAATCAGCAAATTAATTGGATTCCGGAGCATATTAAAGACGGACGTTTCGGCAAATGGCTTGAGGGCGCGCGCGATTGGTCCATTTCACGCAACCGCTTTTGGGGCACGCCGATACCGGTTTGGAAGTCGGATAATCCGGCGTATCCGCGGGTTGATGTCTTTGGCTCTTTGGCGGAATTAAAACAAAAAACAGGCGTTGAAGTGACCAATTTGCACAAGCCTTATATTGATGATGTGGTTTATAAAAACCCTGATGATCCGTCCGGCAAAACGCTTATGCGCCGCGTTTCAGACGTGTTTGACTGCTGGTTTGAATCCGGCTCTATGCCTTATGCGCAAGTGCATTATCCGTTTGAAAATAAAGCTTGGTTTGAAAGTCATTTTCCGGCAGATTTTATTGTGGAAGCAATTGACCAAACGCGCGGTTGGTTTTATACATTAACCGTTCTTTCCACCGCTTTAATGGGCAAGCCCGCGTTCAAAAACTGCATTTGCACAGGTCTGTTGATGGCTGAAGGTGGGCAAAAACTTTCCAAGCGGCTCAAAAATTATCCTGATCCGAATGAGGTTTTAGAAACAATCGGCTCTGAGGCTTTGCGTTGGTTTTTGGTTTCTTCACCGGTATTAAAGGGTGGCAATGTCGCTGTGGATAAAGAGGGCAAAGAAATCGCCAAGGCGGCGCGCCCGGCGCTTATTCCGCTTTGGAATGCTTTTTACTTTTTCACGCTTTATGCCAATGCTGAGGAATATGAGGCTAAAGAAATCAGCCGTTCTAACGAGGCGATGGATAATTACATTTTATCCAAGCTCAAGCATTTACGCAACGCCGTTCAAGAGGGCTTGGAAAGTTATGATGTTTCAAAGGCAACTTCGGAAGCGGCGGCGTTTATGGAAATTTTGAACAACTGGTATATTCGCCGTTCGCGCGATCGGTTTTGGGAAGGCAATGCCGAAGCCTTTGACACGCTTTATACTGTGCTTGTCAACTTGAGCAAAATTTTGGCGCCGCTGATGCCGTTTGTGAGTGAATATGTTTATAAAACACTCACCAAAGGCGAATCGGTGCATTTGACCGATTATCCGGCATTAAGCGAAATTGAGTTGCAACAAAACCTGATGGATGAAATGGATTTTCTGCAAGATTTATGTTCCGCCGGTAAATTTATCCGCGAGGAAAAAAATCTGCGCAACCGTTTGCCGCTTTCTTCCTTAACGCTTGTCGGGGCAACCTTAAAGCCCGCTTATGAGGAGATTGTGAAAGACGAGCTGAACGTTAAAAAAGTTTGCTATGATACCGACTTAAACGCTTATGCCGTTAAAAAGCTTTATCTTTACACGCCGCTTTTGGGCAAGACTTTAGGTAAAGAAATGGGCGCGGTTATGGCGGCTTATAAGCAAGGGGTGTGGCATTTAAATGATGACGGCACGTTGAGCATTGCGGGGCAAACGCTCACGCCTGATTTGTTTGAAGTGCGCCTTGAGATGAAAGAAAATGTCGCCGGACGCGCGTTTGCGCAAAATAAGGCGGTTGCGACGCTTAACACGACTTTAACGCCCGAGCTTGTCCGCGAGGGTCTTGCGCGTGACTTTGTCCGTTTGGTGCAAACATTGCGTAAAGATAAAGATTTTAATATTTCAGATCGCATTGTTTTAAGCTGGCAGACATCGGATGCCGAGCTTTCACAGGCGCTCAAGGAAAACGAGGCGTATATTGCCGAGCAGGTATTAGCCGTTAAGGTGGAGCAGACAGCCGCAAGCGGAACGTCTGAAACCATAGAGGGCAAGCCGATTATCTTTGATGCCAAAGTGGCTTAAATGAGGTCAAAAAACACCGAATGTGAAAACATTCGGTGTTTTATTTTGTATTGGTACGTGTTGGTGCGCTAGGCGGAGTTTGCGATATGATTTTTTGATGAAAAAGTGGAAAAAAAGGGGATAAATACTGATTTACAGTAACCTTTACAGTCACCTTTGCAGTAACCTTTTTCAGCAATAAAGGCTCTCACAAAAACCCTGAAAGCCTTTATTTTCAATTGGTGCGCTAGGCCGGAATCGCACCATTTCTTTTTGAATCCCTTGAAATGCCTTTGTTTCCTCAAATTTCAAAAACTGTTTCGGGCAAATGCCATACAGTTTGCCATACAATTTTTTGAATTTTTCGTATTTTAACGCGGAAAAACTAAAAAATACACAATTTTCTGCTCAAAAGTAACGAAATCTTTGAAAAATTCGTAAACGACAACGCAAGAGTATGTAAAAATTAATTGACAATACGATGTCAAAAGTTATTGACATATTGGAAAAATAGTCTTATACTTTTTATAAAGGAGAAAATATGTCATGACGAGCATTGTGAAGACACTACGGGAAAGGGAAAACATTTCTCAGGACGATTTGGCCGCACGCTTAGGTATCACGCGCCAAACGTTGAGCAAATATGAAAATGGCGAAAGTAATTTTTCGTCCGATATTATTAAAAAGCTGGCTGAAATTTTTAACGTTGATTATGCATGCTTTATTGATAATGAAATGCCGCTTACGCCACAGTACAATATTGTGAAAACTAGCGTTTCCAAGCCTCAGACGGATATGCGGATAAATATCCCACAAGAAAATATCGCTAAATTTAAGCAGGTACTCTTATACATTTTAAACAAAGTCGGCGCAAAACCTAATGTGGGACAAACAGTTATATATAAGCTGTTGTATTTTATTGATTTTGACTTTTATGAACTCTATGAAGAACAGCTCATGGGCTTAAGATACCTCAAGAACAATTTTGGACCAACGCCCGTTGATTTTGCTAAGCTTATTAAAGAAATGGAGCAAAATGGCGACTTGGAAGAAGTCAAAACAAAATATTTTAATCGGGATCAAACAAAGTATCTCCCTAGAAAAAAAGCTGATTTGTCGTTGTTATCGGCGCTTGAGTTGAAGCATATTGATAAAGAATTGGAGCGTCTATCTGATAAGACCGGCAAAGAATTGTCTGATTTTTCTCATAAAGACATTCCGTGGATTGGCGCTAAATTGGGCGATGTGATTGATTATGAGGCCGTATTTTATAGAAATAACGACACATCACTTCGGGAGTACGCGGACGAAAATGATTAACTATGTAACCCTCCCGGAATTTGATAAAGACTTCAAACTGTTGTTAAAGCGCTTCAAATCTTTGGAAAAAGATTTTGAAATTATGAAAAAATACACATTGGAGACTTTTTATGAAGAAAATCAACCGACAACGGCTTTTGTTCCCATGGAAGGCTTCTGCTCAAACACGTATAGCGCTTATAAGGTTCGCAAATTTTCGTGTATGGCATTAAAGGGGCGTGGTGCAGCATCGGGAATCCGCGTGATTTTTGTATGGGAAGCAAGTAAAAGGCAAGTCACTTTTATAGAAATGTATTTCAAAGGCGATAAAGCAAATGAAAATCGCAACCGCCTTGAGAATTTTATAAAAAACTTGGCAAAATAATATGATCCGAATGTGCAATTATTCAACTTTGGACATGGCTGTGTCCAAAGTTATCGTAACCTCGTACCCTTAAGGACAACAGGTTAAAATCCGGTATTGAATCAAAAGCCGAGCATTTCCGAAAGGGGATAAATACACAACAAAAACCGCTAACTATCCCCAAAGTTCAATATATATTAAGCAATGGTATTTAGAAAAATATAATTAATTTTGGTAAACAAGTGCATAAAAAATTACAATCATATTGAAAAGTTAGATATTTCTCAGTAATAATAAAAATTATTAAATTTGGAGGATTTTTATCATGGGGTTCCAAGTTAGTATTAAAACAGCTTTATCTAAATTAAACAACAAGGTTGAATTTTTACAACCAGTTTATGAAGCAATATCAAATTCTTTGGAAGCTCACGCAAAAAATATATGTGTAGTATTTGATGTAGATGATATGCAAGCTAGTCTATCTGAGGAGATTTCTAATGTCAACAGAATAAATGGCTTTACTATAACTGATGATGGTGATGGTTTTACAGAAACAAACATAAAATCATTTGGAGAATTATGGACAAGAGCTAAACAAGATTTGGGATGTAGGGGCGTAGGGAGACTCACTTGGTTGAAGGTTTATAAATATGTTGATGTTTTAAGTAAAGTGTCAGATCGTGAAATAAATTTTCGTTTTTCGGAAGATTTTAATTTTAGTAATATTGAGTGTAACAAAAGCAATATACAAAATCAAAAAAATTTAACTCAATTAACTTTTAGGGATGTTACTGAAAATTTCTATAGAAAGATTCATAAAACAGGTGATATTTATGATAACAGAGAAAGGGCCGATATAGATAGAATACACATTAAAATAAAGAAACATTTATTGGTAAAATTGGCACTTTTGAAAGAAGGAGGTGAAAATTTCCAAATTATTATAAAAATGGGAGAAGAAGAAAGAATAATTGCTAATAACGATATACCCGAGTTAAAAAAACTAGATTTCCAGATTGAAGATTATAATAAAAATTTTCAGAATTTTAGGCTTTATTATAATTTTGATAACAATGGTCTTAATCAAAAAGACTTATACTATTGTGCAAATGGTCGGACAGTGTGCGAATTCCCCGAGGCTATTTCTTTAAATAAATTAAAAAATGAAGATTCTATTATAATGTTGCTAACTTCAGATTATTTAGATGAAAAGGTAAATGATGAACGCAATGGGTTTATAATAGATAAACAACAAAATAATGAGGACACGGATAATAGTTTATCTTTCCCTAAAATTAATGAAGAATTAAAAAGTAATATGGAGGGCTTGCTAATTAGACAATATCCAAATATAGAGAAGGAAAATAAAAAAGAATTAGACAAAGCTATAGACGAGGTTCCTTATCTGACAAGTTATATACAAGCGGATAAAGCTGTAATTAAAAACAAAAAAGATATTATTAGACGAGCCAAAGATGTCTTTGAAAAAGAAAAACAAAGCACTAGAGAGCTGTTTACACATATGTTGAACAAAAAAAATATTGATCCTGAAGAATTTAAAGCATCTATTGCACAAGTTAATAAAATAGCCTTAGAAGAATTAGGAGAATATATACTATATAGACAACAAATTATTGAGGGGCTTAAAAAAGCATTGAATGATAAAGATAAAAAAGAAGAATATATACATAATATAATCATGCAAATGAAAATCATTATAAATGATGAAATAGATGAGAGTGATAAACACTTTTTTACTAACTTTTGGCTCTTTGATGATAAATTTATGACATATTCTTACGCGGCTAGTGATAAAACTATGAAGAAAATAACAACAGATATTCATACTAAATACAAAAGATTATTTAAGGTACACGACCGTCCGGATCTTGCTATTTTTTATAATAAAGAAGATAATCAAAAAGATGCTATCATCATTGAACTTAAAGGAAGCAACGCTTCAAAAGATGAAAAGAAAAAATCACTTACAGAGCTTCCTGACAACATAGCTACAATCAGAAGCAACATCCCAGAATGTAATAGAATTTGGGGATATATTATAACGTCTATCGATGAGGATTTTGAAAGTAGCATAAAAAGTCAAGAGCGATATCAACCTTTATTTAGTAATGCAGATGATGGGAAAGCATATTATACTTATTTCAGAGAGAAAAAGGCGCATGTTACAATCATTGATTTAAAATCAATAATTGCAGATGCCGATGCAAGAAATAGAATTTTCTTGAATATTTTGAAAAAACAACGGAATAAATCTCAAGCATAGCATTATTTAAGATACTGATATAAAATATTCCAATCAATTTCTAAAAGATGAGTAACTTCGGATTTAGACATATGTTTGTAAATTAAAAAGCAATACTGCTCATGTTTACTAAAAAAATATTTCAAAAAATACATATCACAGCCACTTTTAACACAGTTATATCCAAAGTTGAATGATGAACCTCATTTACAATTTTAATGAAGTCCTTAACCTATTCCAAAGCTCCATAAATAGCCCAAAAACAAGCGATTCTCAACAAATAATAAAAGATAAGCCCAACTTGAAATCAATCAAATCGGGCTAAATTTTAGGCTGTATCCAACAAACAGTTTAATATTCTTCGGCCAACATAATCGTCATAACACGATTTGTAACTTCCGGATTACTTGGATCTTCAGAACCGTATTGGTAACTCTTGTCATAATAGTCAATCTTCCAGAAAATTTTCTCGCCATTATGATCAAAACTTCCAAAATCGTGTTCGCCATACGGATCATTATCCTCGGTAAAATCATCAAACTGCCTGATTTTCTTAAGAATCTCAATTTTTTCCAAAGTTGACCGACAGTTGATGCCCTTGGTTAGCATAACTTTTCCGCCATTAAGGGTTTGTCTTAAGTTATCATTCAATGTCTTAATATCGCTCATAACACGCCTCTTTAAGCTGATATTTCAGATGTAACAAACATTTTGAATTTTCTTAAGGCCTGCTTAACCGAAGTATGACTTCTTCTGCCATAGCTTGCTTTTTCGCCCAAACTTTCATATTCTGGCAAGATAGAAGCGATATTTTCAACCAGATGCGCAAGGGTAAATTGCTCTTTTTTGCACAATCTCTCAATTCTTCCGGCATAATCAGCGGATGTTAAAGCGGAATATTTGTTTTCTAAAAGCCAAGTTTCAAAATTTTTCAACATAATCAACCTCCATATTAACTTAAACTAACGATTTCCGTAAAAACAGCGATTCCGCGTTCTTTTTCAGCCTGACAAGCCATAATCGCCTCGCGCAAGCTCCAATAAATGGTTGGCATTAAAACGCCACAAACCTTGATTTGATACATAATTAACCTCCTTTTTTTGATTAACTATGTATATTATGCCGTAAAAAATCTTGTTCGCGAGCCCCAAAAATGCACAAAACCAACGACTTTTTGCTACAATTTGGACGGGATTACTAAGAAACAGACAAAAACAAGCCCTTAACCTCGTACCCTCAAGGTCAACAAGTTGAGCTTAAAAAGCTTTGATAACCTTTTATTAACATTTACCTCATAGAATAAGCAGACAGGCATATTTAGCAAAAACAGGACAACTATAAATGGTTAGTAAGAAAAAAACTGAATCTTTTCTTAATCTTGATAACATTTTATTTAACTGTCGCGATATTTTGAGGGCCGCACGTAATTCAGGCTCATTCTTTGAAAAAAGAGACATGATGTTAACCCTCGTGTTTTTACGCTTTATCGGCGAAAAATATGAAGATGGTATTGAAAAATTGCGCCAAACCTTGATTGCACAGAACCTTGATCCAGATGATGAGAATATCCAGGCGGCATTCTTTGATGATGCGACCTTTGCCGATGGAACTTATAACCTTCCGCCTGAAGCCCGTTGGTCCACAATCATTAATACACCGGCACCATCGCTGAACGTAGCTCTTGATACGGCACTTCACAGCATTGCTACCTCTTCTGAGCAATTAAAAGGCTGTTTCATTGAGGGTACATTTACCACCCGTAACCTTGGTGCTAACGACATCAAAAAACTGGTTGATGAAGTAAATAAAATAAGCCACAAAGCCTTTGGCGAAGAAAAAGATCTGATCGGCCGTGTTTATGAGTATTTCTTAAAAGAGTTTGCGGTAAATGCCACTAAAGAAGAAGGCGAATTTTACACCCCACATGATGTTGTGCAATTAATTGCCGCAATGATTGAGCCATGGGAAGGAACTCTTTATGACCCGGCCTGCGGTTCCGGCGGTATGTTTATTCAAAGTGCCGAGTTGGTAAAATCTAAACAAGGTGATGTCAGCCGCATTAATATCTACGGGCAAGAAAAAGATGCGGCAACATACCGCTTAGCGAAAATGAACTTGGCTTTGCGCGGTCTCAGCCATAATCTTGGCGAAACAAACGATTCATCTTTTACGCACGATTTGCATAAAGGTTTATACTTCAATTACATCATGGCAAACCCACCGTTTAGCCTGAAGGGTTGGTATGATCCAAACTTGCAAAACGATGCACGTTGGGCAGACTACGCTACCCCACCGGAAAGCAACGCAAACTATGCGTGGATTTTACACATGCTATCACACTTGAAGCATCAAGATGGTGTTGCCGGTTTCTTGCTTGCAAACGGTGCCTTAAACGATAGCGACACAACTTTAATCCGCCAACGCCTGATCCAAAATGATAAAGTGGAAGCAATCATTGTTCTACCGCGAGAATTGTTTATTACAACAGATATCAGTGTTACCTTGTGGATTTTGAACCAAAATAAAAAAGGCGGCGAATATCATGGACGTAACCTTCGCAACCGTGAGCATGAAATCTTATTTATGGATCTGCGCCAATGGAGAGAAAACGCTGTAAAGAACGAAAATAAAAAGAAAGTTCAGCTCACAACTGCACAAATTGAAAGAGCCGCCGAAATTTATCACAAGTGGCAATCTGAAGGAACAGACGGCAAAAACTATGCAGAGCCGGAACTTTATCGCAGTGTCGGTATTGCAGAAATTGAAGAAAAAGGTTGGGCTTTAACGCCAAGTAAATACATTGAATTTATTGACCATGATTTAAAAATTGACTACGAAAAAGAAATGTTACGCATTCAAAAAGAAATGCAAGATATTATGAAACAAGAGAAAGAATCTCAGGTTATGCTAGAAGATGCCTTTAAGGGGATTGGCTATGGCATTGACTAAACTTGGCTTATACATAAAACAATGCGATTTGCGTAATACCGATGACAAGTATGGCGAAGATGATGTCGTCGGCATTTCTACGCAAAAAATGATGATACACACAAAAGCTGATCTAATGGGTGTAAAATTAACATCATATAAATTAGTTCCTCCTAGACACTTTGCTTATGTTTCAGATACTTCAAGGCGTGGCGACAAAATGTCCCTTTGCTATAATAGTACCGAAAGTACCTACATCGTATCTTCTATATCGACAGTCTTTTATGTGAGTGATGAGGATAAATTAAATCCTGAATATCTTTTCATGTATTTTAATCGGCCGGAGTTTGATAGATTTTCTCGGTTTAATTCTTGGGGTTCGGCAAGAGAAACATTTAGCTGGGATGATATGTGCGACATAGATATTGACCTACCACCAATTGAAATTCAGCAGAAGTATGTTGATGTTTATAATGCTATGCTTGCTAATCAAAAAAGCTATGAACGAGGATTAGAAGATTTAAAACTGGTTTGCGATGCTTATATAGAAGATTTAAGAAGAAAAATACCTTGCGAAGCAATTGGATCGTACATTGAAGAAAAAAATGAAAAAAATGAAGACAATTTTATTAAATTATTTCAAGGAGTTAATGTTGACCATATTTTTATAGACCCTAAAAGAATTGCTGAAGACTCTGAAAATGGAAGTATTGTTAGAACAGGACAATTTGCATTTAATAAAGTAATGAAATCTCATAACACTAAATTACCTGTTGCTCTTCGTGAAGGTCCTGATTGTGTTGTTTCTAATTCTTATCAAGTATTTGAGATAATTAATAAAGAAAAATTATTGTCGAAATATTTATTACTATGGCTTAATCGTTGTGAAACACAACGATATGCTGGATTTATCTCTTTTGGAACGACAAGGGATATTTTTACGTTTGATGATATGAAAGAAATCTCAATACCTATTCCAAATATCGAAATACAACAAGACATTGTAAATATTTATAATGTATGTAATTCTCGTAAAACAATAAACGAAAAACTCAAATTACAAATTAAAGACATTTGTCCGATTTTGATAAAAGGCTCTATTGAAGAAGCTAGGAAGGAGACATAGAATGGCCAAACTGGAAAATTTTAACGGTTATTATTGTGAATCCGAATTTGAATGTGCCTTTATTGCTTTTCTTGAATCCAACGGTTGGAACTATTCTTCGAGCGATTTCATTAAACGTGAGACAAAGAAAGACGTTTTAATTGAAGAAGATTTCAAAAAATTCTTATCTGATCAGCATCCTGAATTAGATGCAGAAGAAATCACGCAAATTTATGATACTGTGCGCCTGGTTGGAAGCACCAGTGATTTTGCAACTTTGCACAAAGTTTATGGTTGGATGGTTGATGGTGTGCAATTTACACCGAAAAAGGGCTTAACCAAGATGATTTCGCTAATCAATTTTGATGAGCCGAATAAAAATATCTTCCATGTTGTGAACCAATTCAGCATTGAATATGTCAATAACGGTGAAAAGAAAACACGTCGTCCGGACATTTTGCTATATGTTAACGGTCTGCCTTTATGTGTGATAGAGCTTAAAAATCCGGCAGATGCCAACGCTACTGTTAATGATGCATGGGAGCAAATAACTATTCGTTATTGGCGTGATATTCCGCACTTATTGCACTATTGCCCATTGGCCTGTATTTCGGACGGTGTTAAAACACGTTTAGGAACGGTTCGCACGCCTTATGAGCACTTCTATGCTTGGCGGCGCGTTAATGATGGCGATAAATTATCCACTTTGCCATTTGCCGAAATGGAAACGATGATCAAAGGCGTTTACAGTCCGGAACGTTTCTTGGAAATCTTCAGAAATTACATTTATTTTGAAGATGCCATCTACGATAAAGATGAAGTGGAAATCGTTTGCCGCTATCCGCAATTCTTTGCTTCAAAACTGTTAAAGAAAAGCATTGTAAAGTCTATTGTTGAAAAAAGCGGTAAAGGCGGAACATATTTTGGCGCAACGGGATGTGGTAAAACCTATACAATGGCATTCCTGGCCCGTCAGTTGGCTTTGCGCTGTACCGATATTACCGAAATGGGCTCACCAACAATTATCATGATTGTTGACCGTGACGAACTGCAAAAACAAGGCGCGAAATTGTTTACTAAGAGTAAAGAGTTCTTGAACCTTGGCGAAGTTTCGGTCGTTAAAAACAGAAATCAATTACGTGAAGAATTAAAGGCAAGGCAAAGTGGCGGCTTTTACATTTGCACCATTCAAAAGTTTTGTGATCGCAAGGATGATAAAATCGGTCTGATAAACGAGCGTAACAACATTATTTGTTTTTCTGATGAAGCTCATAGAACTCAGCTTGAACGATCTAAAGAAATTAAGTTTAGCAAAGATGCTGATGAAAATATGAAAGCTCTTATTTCTAAACCTTATGCAAAAGTGCTGAAAGAGGCATTTCCAAACGCAACATTTGTAGGGTTTACTGGTACGCCGATTGCCGAAACTTATCAAACATTCGGCGAGGAAATTGACCGCTACACCATGGATCAGGCTGTGGCAGACGGATTAACTGTTCCTATCAAGTACCATCCGCGTATTGCAAAAGTCTTGCTAAATAAAGAAAAAGTCAAACAAATTGAAACATATTATAAAAAATGTGCCGATGATGGTGCCACCGCAGAAGATATTGTGGCAAGTAAGAGCGCAATGAGTTCAATGGAAGTTATTCTTGGCGAGCCTTCACGCTTAGAGCGCTTAGCAGAGGATATTCATGACCATTATGTCGCAGCATGTGCCAATGATCCAAATCGGATTCAAAAAGCAATGATTGTATGTTCAAAGCGTGAAATCGCGTTTGATTTATTACAAAAGTTCAAAGAAAAATATCCTGAATGGTTTAAAGAACAAAAAACTCCAAACGGTGTCTTTGCTACGAATGAAGAGTTAAAAGAATTAAAGCCGATGCCTTTTATTGCAATGGTGGCTAGTGTTGGTAGCAATGATAAAGAAGATATGTATAACTATCTTGGTGGCATAAAAAACGACAAGCGTTCTGAAGATTTGGATGCAATGTTTAAGCAAGAAAAGTCAAACTTCCGCATTGTTATCGTTGTCGATATGTGGATCACCGGCTTTGATGTGCCATCGCTGACATACATGTATAATGACAAGCCATTAAAAAAACACTTGTTGATTCAAACAATTAGTCGTGTAAACCGAAAATATCCAGGAAAAGAATATGGCTTGATTGTAGATTATATCGGTATCCGCAACAATATGCGTGAAGCAATGAAAATTTATGGCGGAAATATGTCTGTTGCTCCTACAGAAGATGATGTGGAACAGGCCACTCAACTTTTTAGAGAAAATTTGACTGTTTTGAAAAACTTATTTAAAACCGAAGATTTACAACCTTTTTTTGATTTAGATTGTGATCCGATAAAACGATATGCATTATTAGCTCATTCAGCAGAATATGTGTTTACATCAATAGAAGAGTTAAATATTGAAGGTAAAGGCAAAGCACAAAAAGTATCCTTTAAAACATACTTTTTAGAAGTCGTAAAAAGAATGCGAGCGGCATATGCTGTTTGTCAGCCTTCCGGCTATCTTGATGAAGCAGAATCAGCCCTTGCTCAGTGTTTTATGGCGATAGCCGGCTTTGTTCGTAAAATGAGTGGCACTTCAGAGGTGGATGCAGATACTATGAATCGTTCTGTAGCCAAAATGGTTGAAGAAGCCTTAAGATATAACCATGTAGAAAATGTCCTTGAAAGTAGTGATGAAGAAGATATTTTCTCGCCGGAATATTATGAAAAACTTTCCGATATAAAAATGCCAGCAACAAAGTTAGAAATTCTTGTTAAAATGTCGCGCCAACAAATTAAAGAATACGGCAAAACCAATCAGGTGGCAGCTAAAACATTTGAAGAAATGCTTGAAAAAACAATTGAAGAATATCACGAAAGACGGAAACAGCTTACAGCAGAGGAAGCCGGAGAAACTCAAGAGGTTGCTTCTGAGAATATAATTCAAAATGCCACAAATCAGGCATTAGAAATTTTGAAACAAATGAAAGAACATAGAGAAAGTTTTCGTAAAATGGGCCTAACCTTTGAAGAAAAAGCATTTTATGATATTTTGATTGCCTTACGAAACCAATATAATTTTGAATATGGAACAGATAAAAAAATAGATGGGATAATCGTAAATGAAAAATGTAAAGCATTGGCAAAAAAAGTTAAGGAGATAATTGACACTAAATCTTCTTTTGCTGATTGGCTCAACAATCAAAGAGTTCGCGACGAGCTGAAATTTGATATAAAAGTTTGTTTAATTAAAAATGGTTATCCTCCACAATACTGTTCCAAAGTTTTCAAAAAAGTTATGGAACAAGTGGAAAATTTTGAAGAAAATTCTAATGATTAATCTTAAATAAGCGTGCATGAAAGACTTTTTATAAGCCTATCTCTCATAATGTATATGTTTGGACTTGTGTAATTATACAACTGTGGAAGAATCGACAACCACCTTAAACCTAGAGTGATTAGTTTGACATGGCTTACTTAGCCCCATACAAACTTATTCTGATCGGGCATATCTTTTACTTATTTGATGAGAATCGCTTGTTCTGGGGCTATTTATGGAGCTTTGGGATAGGTTTTATTGTTGTAGGATATTTTACTGATTATGCTTGTTTTTGATAATTATCTGGATATAGACTAGTATATATAGTTTTTTTTAAGGAAATACAGATGTTAAACTATGATAAGCTAGTAGAAGTTATCGAAAAATATAAAAATGAATTTCCAAAGAGATGGGAATACGAAAAATTTAAATGGGTAGCCGTAAAGCATTTTCAAGAAAATTGGGATATAAATGCTCCTGATTTCTTAGAAATGTTTATCAATGCTACAGAAAAAACACATAATCTTTTAACTAGCAGAATGTTCTTTCCTCGCAAGATGATGATTGAATATATTAAAGATAATCCAGAAGTTATTCGTAATGTGTTTAAGAAACTGTTTAATGAAGATCAACCACTAGCAGAGAGAATTGAGGAGTTTTCTTCTAGTATAAATGCTGCCAATATAATAAATAATCCTAATCAAAATCATTATCAGACAGCAAATACTATATCGACCTATCTTTGGTTAAAATATCCTGAAAAATATTATATTTATAAGTATGACGAGTACAAAAAAGTTGCGAGTTTTTTTGATTATCCTTTAATATCGTCCAAAAGTTCTTCTGCAGAGAAAATTCAAGATACCATGAATTTATATAATGAACTTAATCGTTACATTAAAGACGATAAGTCTATCAAAAAAATAGCCAAAAAGGTAATGGAACCAGACTGTTACGATGATAAAAATTTGAAAATATGGACTACGGATTTCTGTTTTTATATCAGCAGAAGTATCGTTGAGAAAAATGATTGGTTTCCACAAGATTATTCTCCTAATTTTACCGTTGACGATTGGGTTCAATTGCTTAATAACCCAAATGTTTTCAATAAAACAGATTTAGAAATTATGAGACGGTTTAAAGATATAGGTGGTACAGCTACATGTTTGCAGCTAGCTAATAAATATGGAGAAACCCCACAAACATACAATGTCCGCTCCACAAAATTAGCAAAACGTATTGCCGAATATACAAAATGTCCTATTTTACAAAATGATACCGATAATTCCAAATGGTGGCCTATTCTTTACTTAGGAAAAACTGCAGACAAAGAAACCGAAGGGACATATGTTTGGAAATTGAGAGATGAACTGAGTAAGGCTCTAGATAAAATTAATCTCTCATCAATTGACCTTTATGCTTCTTCAAATACTGAAAATGTTAAGAATCCTCAAAAACAAGTTAATTATTGGTGGTTAAATGCTAATCCTAAAATATGGAGTTTTAGCAATATAGCCGTTGGAAATGAACAAAGTTATACATTATACAACGATAATGGTAACAAACGCAGAGTTTTCCAATATTTCTTAGATGCTAAACCAGGTGATATTATTGTTGGCTATGAATCTACTCCGGTTAAACAGATTGTAGCACTTGCACAAGTATCCAGAGAGCATGATGAAAATAATTTTTATTTTGAAAAGACAGAGCAATTATCTTCACCGATAGATTATAAAGAACTGCTAGATGTTGATGAACTGAAAAATATGGAATATATCAGATCTGCTCAAGGAAGCTTATTTAAACTTACTGAAAATGAGTATAATATTTTAATGGATATAATTAGAGATAATAACCCTCTTACACAACAAGATGAACATATAGAAGTATATACCAAAGAAAACTTTTTAGATGATGTTTATACCTCTGCTGAAGAGTTTGAAACTTTACGTATGCTTTTAAAGCAGAAAAAGAATGTTATATTACAAGGAGCCCCTGGGGTTGGAAAAACATATACAGCTAAAAGACTTGCATATGCTATTATGGGCGAAAAAAACAATAACCGTATAGAAATGGTTCAATTCCATCAAAACTATACTTATGAAGATTTTGTTATGGGATATAAACCTAATGGAGCTGATTTTGAATTAAGAAATGGCATATTCTACCAATTTTGTACAAAAGCTGCAAACAATCCGGATAAAGACTTTTTCTTTATAATTGATGAGATTAACCGCGGAAATATGAGTAAAATTTTCGGTGAGCTCCTTATGTTAATTGAAAAAGATTATAGAGGTCCTGAGCATAAAATCACTTTAGCATATAACCAAAAGCCTTTTTATGTACCGGAAAACCTTTACATCATTGGCATGATGAATACGGCTGATAGAAGTTTGGCCATGATTGATTATGCTTTAAGACGTCGTTTTAGTTTCTATGAGATAGAACCAAGATTTTCATCTGACGGTTTTCAAAAGTATAAGAAAAAGCTCTCTAATGAAACTTTTGATAATCTGATAGTAAAAATTGAAGAACTGAACAGAGAAATAAGACAAGATAGCTCATTGGGCAGTGGCTTTTGTATTGGGCACAGTTATTTTTGTAACCAGAAACTATGTACTGAAGATTGGTTAAAATCTGTTATAACATATGAAATTGTTCCCATGCTACAAGAATATTGGTTTGATGATAGTCAAAAAGTCCAAATGTGGATTAATAGACTAGAAAGTGTCTTTGATGATTAATGATAAAGGTATTTTTATCAAAAATATATACTACATGCTGACTTATGCTTTCCAAGTACTAAGGCATCAGAATTATGAAAAAATAGCTTCGGAAGAATTTGAATATATTCAAGACCTTTTTGCAGAAATATTGGCTAAAGGTGTTTCCCAACAACTTAAACAAGGTTTATATAGAGAATATATTTCATTTAATGAAGATCTATCTACTCTTCGGGGTAAGCTCAATATTGCAGAAAGTTTTAAAAATAAAATACAGAAAAGGCAAAAGCTAAACTGTACATATGATGAATTGTCAGAAAATAATATTTTTAATAAGATTCTAAAAACCACAATTCTCATACTAATCAAGGATAAACAGGTAAAGCCAGATAGAAAAAATAAACTTAAAAAAGTCCTTATTTTTCTAGATGACGTTGATGTTGTAGATCCGAAGTCCATTCGTTGGAGTATGCTGACTTACCAACGAAACAATAAAAATTATGAAATGATGATGAATATATGTTTCTTTATTATTGATGGCATGCTCATGACCACAGATAAAGGTGAACATAAATTATTACAATTCTCTGATGATCATATGGCTAGACTATATGAAAAATTCATATTGGAATACTATAAACATCATCACTCATATTTAACAAACATTAGTGCTATGCAAGTAAAATGGGCTCTTGACCGAGGACAAGACGAATCTGTTATTAAATTCTTGCCAACTATGCAAACAGATATAACTTTGCAACTCAATGAGAAGATTTTAATAATTGATGCCAAGTATTATAGCAAAACGATGCAAACTCAATATGAAAAACAAACTTTACATTCCCATAATATGTACCAAATATTCACATATGTGAAAAACCAAGATTATAAAAATACGGGTAATGTCTCTGGAATGCTGTTATATGCAAAAACTAATGAAGATATAACCCCAGACTGTGACTTTATAATGAGTGGTAATAAAATCAGCGTTAAAACATTAGATTTAAACACGAATTTTCAGATTATTGTTAAAAATTTAGACTCGATTGTAAATAAAGCCTTTGATGTCTAATAGTTTTATGAATCCTTTATGCTTAGGCAAACAAAAGCACCGAATATGAAAGCATTCGGTGCTTTTGTTTGTATTGGTGCGCTAGGCCGGAATCGAACCGGCACGGAGTTGCCTCCAACAGATTTTAAGTCTGCAGCGTCTACCTGTTCCGCCACAAGCGCATCACAAAGCACATTTATAACGCATAATTTTATAATTGCAAGATAAATCTTGAAAAGAATGTAAAAATGTGTTTAATTAGGTGTGTTCTTCAAGCGAAGAGCGTTGGAAAATACGCCGGAAACAGCGTTTCGGTATTTTTTGAAAGGTAAATTTATGAATAAAGTGGATATTTCTTTAGCGCATTATTTATTCCCGAACATTAACAATGAGGGATGGCGCTTTATCAGTATTTTCGCAGGGGTAACAGCGTTACTGGCGATTATTTGGTTGCCGCTCGGTCTTGTGGGTGTTGTACTGACCGTTTGGTGTTATTACTTTTTCCGTGACCCCGAGCGTGTGACGCCGCAGGTTGAAAATGTGGTTGTTGCGCCGGCAGATGGCATTGTGCAAATGATCACCCGCGTGACAGGTCCGGAAGAGTTAGGCTTAAACACTAAAACATTTAACCGTATCAGCATTTTTATGAGTGTTTTTAATGTGCATGTCAATCGTGCACCGGCTGAAGGCAAAATTTTGCAACGAAACTATATTAAAGGTAAGTTTTTAAATGCCACGTTGGATAAAGCGAGCAAAGATAACGAGCGTATGCTTTTATCTATGCGGACAACTTCCGGTAAGGAAATTGCCTTTGTCCAGATTGCTGGCTTGATTGCGCGGCGTATTGTGTGTTTTGCACGCGAGGGTCAACAATATAAGGCGGGCGAGCGTTTTGGGCTTATTCGATTTGGCTCAAGGCTTGATGTTTATTTGCCGACCGATGTCGAAATTTTGGTTTCGCCGGGGCAAACCATGGTTGCCGGTGAAACAATTTTAGCCAATATGCAAAACGGAAAGGCTTAAACCATGAAAACAATTAATAATAAATTGCTCCTGTCAAAGCAAAAGTTGACAGGCACGCCTTTTCGTAAACTTTTGCCTAGTATGCTTACGATGATGGCTTTGTGCTCGGGTGTGACGTCTATCCGTTTTGCCATCCAAGATCAATGGTCAAAGGCGGTTATTTGCATTTTTTTAGCGGCGCTTTTTGATGGGCTTGATGGTCGGGTTGCGCGGTTTTTGAAAGCATCCACAAAGTTTGGGGCCGAGCTTGACTCGCTTTCTGATTTTGTCAGTTTCGGTGTGGCGCCGGCAATTTTAATGTATCAATGGGCGTTGGCTGATTTTCCGCGTTTCGGGTGGCTTTTTAGCCTGCTTTTTGCCATGGGTATGGCGTTGCGTTTGGCGCGTTTTAATACGATGTTGGAAGAAAATAATCAGCCGGCCTACTGGTCGCATTACTTTGTGGGCGTGCCTGCACCTGCGGCGGCTGCCATGGCGATTATGCCGGTTCTCGTCTGTTTTGACTTTCCGGAATTTGAACCTGTTCTGCGCTCCAAAATCTTTTGCACCATATTGCTTTCTGTTGTTTCTTTCTTAATGGTTAGTCGCATTCCGACCATATCTATTAAAAAGACGAAGGTCCAAAACTACATGCTTTTGCCCCTCATGCTTTTTGTTGTGATTTTCATTAACTTTATGATCTCTCAACCATGGCTGACTTTGGGCTTGATGATTTGTCTTTATATCATCTTTATTCCGATTGGGGTGGTGAAGTTTTGGATAGAGAGGTATAGGTACTATAAAGAAAAGGAACGCGTCTAGCTGGCAGGAAAAGCCATCTAATGGACGCCTAGAGCAATTTTAAGGTTAAAAGTGTCCTCACGTACGTTTATGGTCTTACTCGTAAGGGTTGTCAGAAATGGCAACCCTAACTCATTTCGGTCACTTGCTTTGTAAAATCTGCCGCGGTCGCTACCGCTCCCTAGCAGTTTTAACAAAGCTACGCCGCTTGTGGTAAAAACAACCCGTTGGGGTTGTTTTTATCCTCGCGCGCTCCGGTACTTTTAACCTTAAAATCACTCCATTCGCCTCATTAGCTGGCTTTCCACGGCTTGGGAGAAAATTAAAAAAACATCCGATTTTTCGGATGTTTTTTGTTGCTCTGATATAGCAATTTAAAGGTACCTTAAAAAAGTGGGGTTGTCAAGCTCTAAAACCCGCAGTTTCGCGTTGGTTAATCTGTTGCATTTAAAGGTACCCTTTTTTTGATGTGATTCGACAGCTTCTAAATGTCATGCTGAACTTGTTTCAGCATCTCTTTGATGAGATCCCGAAACAAGTTCGGGATGACTCTTTGTATAGAGGCAAGCGCAAGTTAAGAAAGGGAAAACTAAAATGCGATACTTGATGTTTTTTATGGTTATGATGTTAGCGAATGTGGCACATGCGATGAATTGTGAAAAGGTGCCAACTTGTGAAGAGTTAGGTTATTCCACAGAAGATGAGCCAAATTGCGCGGATGGTGGCTATATGTATTGTCCGTTCAATCATGAATATAAAAAATGTGTCAACATGGATTGCGCTAAAATGGGTTTTAGCGAATCGGACAAATCGTCTTGGTGCCCAGAAGTCGTGAATTGCAAAGGCAATCCAAAATATACGGCTTGTAACTGCCTCAAGCCGCGTTGCAATATTGGCGATGTGTTTTATGCTGATGGTTCTTGTGGCGATGTTA
>CANRJO010000007.1 GCA_947630965.1 uncultured Alphaproteobacteria bacterium | reverse complement strand
ATATTTTCCTCAAGCCGCGCATAAGCATTAAACGAAAGCGCGTTCCCAAGCTGAAATATGCCCAATTTCTTTTTGCTTAACGCGCCCTTAACATAACCAGTGATTTTACCATGTCCGCGCGATAAAAGCGTTACAATCAGGCTATTTTCGCCATGACGTCTGAGATGTATGATGTAGCCTTCATCGCTTATGTTCATTTTAATAATCGTATATCATGGTTTTGGTGAGCTTGTCATAAGCCATCAGCTCGGAAAGCACACGCTCCATATCAGAAAGGTAAATGCTGTTCGGACCATCGGAAAGGGCTTTATCAGGGTTTTCGTGCGTTTCAATAAAGACCGCCGCCACACCCACAGCCACCGCCGCACGCGCCAAAACAGGCGCAAACTCACGCTTGCCGCCTGTAGAACCGCCCAAACCACCCGGTTGTTGCACAGAGTGCGTGGCATCAAAAATAAGCGGACAGCCTGTTTCTTTCGCCATTTGCGGAAAAGCGCGCATATCGGTCACAAGCGTGTTGTAGCCAAAACTTGTGCCACGTTCGGTAATGCAAACATTAGGGTTGCCGCTGTCGGTAACCTTTTTCACAATGTTGGGCACATCCCAAGGTGCCAAGAATTGACCTTTTTTAACATTGACGACCTTACCGGTTTTAGCCGCCGCCACCACCAAATCCGTCTGACGACACAAAAACGCCGGAATCTGGAGCATATCCACATGTTTGGCAACTTCCGCACATTGCCATGTTTCGTGAATATCGGTCACAATTGGCAAGGTTGGAAACTTCTTTTTAATGTCATCAAAAGTGCGCATGCCCTCTTCCAAACCCACGCCGCGCGCCGCGTTGATAGAGGTGCGGTTCGCCTTATCAAAAGAAGCCTTGAAAATGTAGTTGATACCAAGTTTGCGGCATATATCTACCAGTTTTTCGGCAATCATCAAGGCGTGCTCGCGGCTTTCAATCTGGCAAGGACCGGCAATAAGTGCCAAGGGCAGTTTGTTACCGATTTTGAAGTTTCCGATTTGAATCTCTTTTTGTTCCATCAAAGTTCTCCGTTACATTTTGAATAAAAGGAGCATAACCCCTTTTTCATCAAAATGCAATCAGGCTTTGAAAAATCCACAACGAAACCTCAAAATTCCAGACTCACCCGAACACGGCTAGGTTCAGTTTTCGCACGGCTATGTAGGAAATCAAGGTCCGTGCCTAAGTAGAGTCTCCAAGCGGCATTAAAACCATTCTCCAATGACGACCAATAGAAACCATTTGGTGTTAACACTTCAGCTGCAACAGTTTTACTTTTCAAAGTTGTGAGCGTCTCATTAATGATTTTTATCGTCTTGCCATGAGCACCTATTTTTCCACCACAATCGCTAATGTTGGAATAGTCATATCCATACACATCCATCCATTCACCTAAAGTTGGTAAATACCAGTGACCGGCTCCAACGATTGAAGCATTTGCGCTCACACCAATCGGATAAAACGCTAACGCTGCAGCGGCAGGATATTGCAAATTGTTACCTAGAGCTTTAGCGAAGAGTCCAGGACAACAAATTAGCTACTTTGTTTTCACCTGGATTCTTCCACCCCGCGGGTGTCAGAATGACGTCTGTAGGCGGACGCATTCCCTCGAATCGAGCAATTTAAAGGTACCTTTAAATGCAACACTTTTTAAAATTGTGAACCCTTGATTCTGCTTGATTTTTTATTATTGACAACGGCACTTTTTTAAGGTACCTTTAAATTGCTATTGTAAGAGCAACAAAAAACACCCCGAGGGGTGTTTTTTAATTTTGGCAGATGTTCAATTAAAAGGATAAAACAGCGCGAATAAGGTGCGAATCATAACAAGCATCGTAAGTTCTAGTTCCGTTGGCACAAATGAAATAATTGATAAATGTTGTCCTATAACTTGAAGTAAAAAAGCAAGGTTGGTCACTCAATTTTTCAGCTGTTATGCCTTTACTTGTCAAAATCTCCACGGTTTTATCTATAATGGCTTGGGTGGTGTTTTTAGCGCCACTCGCATCATTAATGAACGTTTTGATTTCATTGATTTCAACAGGGCTTAAATACAAAAGCTCCCCGATTGCCGGAATATACCATTTTCCTCGCCCAACAATAGGCGAATTTTTGAGGCTTTCAGTTGGGCTATAAGCATTAACGGCAATTGCTCCTGTGGCTTGGCAATAATACAGATAATTTGGATCTGTTAGCGGAATATCATTACACTGACAAAAGTTCGGGCGTTTCAACATTGCTTGGGTGTTGCCTTTGCCGTCGTATAATTCCAAATTACCATTTTTCAATTCATTGAGGATTATAGAGTCCCCAAAAACTGTTATGTCCTTTGGCACACATGTTCCCATGGGCATCATACTCGTAGAATCACCAGTGGATCCTTTATTAGGTGGAAATCCAAAAAACTTTTGTTTTGGTGGCACATGCGTCAAGGAAAGGACTTTACCGTGATAACCGCCGTCTGTTGTATAAAAGACAATACCGGCAGGCGTTTTACCTGAAGATGCGTCATAATCTTTGGCATAGCCACATGTCCCGTCCGAATAGTAAACATCGCCTATTTCACACAAATTTTGACAAAGCGTCATGCGGGGATTGCCTTTACATTTAGCGAGCTTTCCACACCATGATGTTTTGTCATCTTCGGTAAAACCAAGTTTTTCGCAGTTGTACTGAACGCACTTTTTATATTCATGGTTAAACGGGCAATACATATAACCATTATCTGCACAATTCGGATCATCTTCTGTGGAATAACCTAAACTTGCACAATCTGGCACCTTTTCACAATCAATCGCCTGCGCCATATTTGCAAACATCAAACCTAACAAAAACATCAAGTATCGCATTTTCTTTTCCCTTTCTTCTCTTGCAAGCAACCACTACACACAGAGTCATGCTGAACTCGTTTCAGCATCTCACTTTTATGAGATCCCGAAACAAGTTCGGGATGACGTTCGACAGGAGTCGAACCATAGCAATTTAAAGGTACCTTTAAATGCAACACTTTTTAAAATCACGAACCCTTGATTCTGCTTGATTTTTTCTTATTGACAACGGCACTTTTTTAAGGTACCTTTAAATTGCTATATCAGAGTAACAAAAAACACCCCTCGGGGTGTTTTTTTTAATTTGGCACCTAAGCCCAGGGAAAGGCGGAGAACCGTTTAGATAGAGGTGTTTTCAGGGCGAGCAAAATTTTAGCGTACAAAAGAGGTACGTGAATTTTGCGAGACCCGCAAAAACGCCTCTAGATGAGCGGTTATACGCCTTTCCCTATGTGGAGGAATCTTTTTAGACGTACCAGCCTTCTCTCCTCCCTCATCTTCTTATGCCGATAGGCTAAATATCCTTCGTATGAGAAGAGGACTATACCGGAAACAATAAGAGGCAGAAGATAATAAATAATCCGATAAGCAATGAGCGCACCGAAGAGCATGGCTTGATTTTCGGCACCGGGGATGATGTTTGAGAAGACAAGCTCAAACACACCCAAGCCCCCGGGAACCTGACTGTAAACACCCAAAATTTGCGCAATGATAAAGGCGCCAATAAAAGTGTTAAACGGAATATTGATAAAATGGATAAGCGTAAAATATAAAACAAGCGAGGCCATTAAAATATCCACGCTCCCAATCAGAACTTGAGCCACAGCCATTTTCGGACGCGGCATGGCAAACTTCACACCTTTGATATCAAGCTTTTTGGTATAACAAACAGAAAGCGTGAAATAAACCACCAAAAAGATAAGCGAGCCCAATGCCACCAGAGAAGTAGTAATTTTGGAAGCCGAACCCTCGCCAAAAGCATGATCCGGCGTAATGAGATACCCTATAATAATAAGGAAGCAACAGGCGACCAAATAAGTAAAGCCTGAAAAAGTGACCATACGTACAATTTCTTCTGCCTTAATGCGCCAACGCGTATAAAGCCTATAGCGGATGGCACCGCCTGAAACAATGGCGTGACCTGCGTTATTACTGACGGCAAAGCCGATAAACCCGGCAAAAACCCATTTCCAGGTTGAAAGTTTGTGCCGAATATACTTAAGTGCCAAAAAGTCATAGGAAGAAAGCGCCACATAGCCTACAAACGAGGCAGCACCGGCATAAAGTAAATTGCGGTTCGGAATACTTAAAAGGGCATGTTTAAGATCTTGAAGGTTATATTTGGCAAGTTGCCGCCAAATCATAAAAGCGGCAAGCCCAAAGAAGAAAAGCCCTGCCCAAGAGATAATTTTTTTAACCAGTCTTTTTGTACGAGATGCAATTCCGCTTTTGTTCACTTTTTATTCCTTTGTTTGATGAATATGAGAATCTATATAGCGCCGTGCGTCACTGCCGAAAGTCTGCCGCACATAAGTGGTAAGCTCCGATGGCTGAGATTGAAATTTTTCAGCTTCAGCTTGCGCCGGCAAAAGTTCTTCCATTTTGAGACGTTTTTCAACGGCATTTCGGGCTTCTGCCGCCCCCGGAATATTATAAACCGCGGCAATATTATACATCACATACGCCTGCGGTAAATTTTTAGGATAAATTTTGCCTTCTGCCAAAATATTAGCAAGTGTAGACATGGCTGGCAAATTCCCTTGTGCCGCCGAAGCGCGTAAATAACGCACAGCGTTACCATAGTTTTGCGAAATACCGCGCCCATTAAGATACATCAAGCCCAAAATATACTGTGCTTCATCAAACTTGGCATCGGCAGCTTGCCGGATAAATTCAATGGCTTTATAATCATTCTGCGGGGTATGAAAGCCCATATAATTAGCATAGCCCCACATAAATTTTGCCGTATTATTCCCCGCTTTTGCCGCTTGCTCAAAAAGCTTGACTGCTTTTTCACCCATCTCCTCACTTGAATCGCCGCTCAAATAGATAAATGCCAAATTCACAGCCGCGTCATCGCTTCCCTGCTCAGCAGCACGGGCAAAAAGCTCCGCGGCCTTATGATAATCAACCTTGGTGCCAATACCGTTAAAATAAAGGCTCCCTAAATTATTCAGCGCCACAGGGTCATTCTGTGCCGCCGCCATTTGATAATATCGAAAAGCCGTTTCAAAATTTTGCTTTACACCGTTTTCGCCATAGAGATAAACATAACCCAAAGTCAGTTGCGCGTCTAAATTCCCGCTGTTGGCAAGGCGTGTAATACGTTGCAAAGGTGTTTCATCAACTTGAGGAACGGTATCTGTCGGTTCTTCCTCTTTAGAAGAAAACAAATCTTTCGTTTTTTTAATAAATGAAAAATTCAGAAACGAAAAAGCGCCACGCTCATCAGCCACAGTTTCTTCATTTTTTTGCACAACCATATCGGAAACAGGGGAAGGAGCGCTTAACTCTCCGGCTAAATCCATACTTTGTGCCGCGGCATCAAATGTACAAAAGAGGAGCAAAAGGGCAATTTTCTTCATTTTTCAAAACCTTTTTTCATGAACTGAAATCATACTATTTCAAAATAATCACATTTTCAAGCAAATGTTATTGTAATTTTCTAAAAAAAATGTATCTTGGGCAAAAGTTAAATAAAAAGGATAAGAAATGGCTGTGGAACCGCCCATACTCACATTAAAAGACGCACGCTTAACGTTTGGCTTGAAGCCCTTGTTTACGGGCATTGAGCTTAATATTTCGCGTGGTGCCAAAATCTGCCTTGTAGGGCGCAACGGCTCGGGGAAATCCACACTTTTAAAAGTTTTATGCGGACAAATAGAACCCGATGAAGCTGATTTTTTCATTCAGCCCGGCACCAAAATTGCTTACATGCCGCAAGAACCTGACTGCGCAGGCTTTGAAACATTGCGTGATGTGGTTTTGGCAGGGCTTAAGAAAAAAGAGGAAGCTTATAAGGCGGATATTTTAATTAAAGCGCTCAAAATTAATGAAACGCAAAACCCGCTTGAATCCTCAGGTGGTGAAGTCCGTAAAGCCACACTGGCACGCGCTTTGGTCTCTGAGCCTGATATTTTGCTGTTAGACGAGCCCACTAACCATTTAGACATTGAAACCATTGAAAAATTAGAAGAGATTATTCAAAAATTTACGGGCGCCGTGGTGGTCATCAGCCACGACCGCGCGTTTTTGTGCCATATTTCCAACCAAACATTTTGGCTTGATCGTGGCATTTTGCACTTTAATAACAAAGGTTTTGTGGCCTTTGATGCTTGGCAGGAACAAATTTTGGATCAAGAAATCATTGCCCAAAAATACCTTAACAAAAAAATTGAGGAAGAAACCGAGTGGCTCCATAAAGGCGTAACGGCAAGACGCAAGCGCAATCAGGGACGTTTGCGCCGCCTCCAACAATTAAGGCAGGAACGCCGCGAGCAAGTCAAGCAAATCGGCTCTGTCAATTTGGCGATTGAATCAGGCGAGTTACGCTCACGGCTTGTCATTGAGGCAAAACACGTTTGCAAAAGTTTTGGCGGGCGCGAGCTTGTGAAAGATTTTTCATTAAGGCTCTTAAAAGGGAATCGCTTGGGGATTGTCGGCCCCAACGGCGCCGGCAAAACAACGCTTGTGAAGCTTTTAACTAAACGGCTTGAACCCGATTCGGGGCATGTCCGCATGGGCAAAAACCTTGAAGAAGCGTATTTTGATCAAAACCGCATCACGCTTGACCCCAAGAAAACACTTTGGAAAACACTTTGCAACGAGGGAGACCATATTTGGGTGCGCGGACATTACAGGCATGTGGTGGCTTACTTAAAAGACTTTTTGTTTAAGCCCGATCAAGCCCAAGCCCTTGTTTCGACCCTTTCAGGCGGCGAGAAAAACCGTCTGATGTTAGCCGTCGCTTTAGCAAAACCCTCAAACTTTTTGGTCTTAGACGAACCAACCAATGATCTGGACATGGACACCCTTGACCTGCTTCAGGAAGTGCTAGACGAATATCAAGGCACAATTTTAATTGTGAGCCATGACCGCGACTTTATGGATAAGGTAGCAACCTCGCTTTTATATATGAAAGGCAACGGCGAAATTAAGGAGCATATCGGGAGTTATTCGGAGCTGATTGATAAACTTAAAGGTGTTGCCCCGCAAGATCAAAAGAAAGAAAAAAAGCCCCTCGCCTCGCCGGCGCCGGAACCAATAAAAACAAAAGAAAACAAAAAGTTAAGTTATAAAGATCAGCGCTTGCTTGAGGTTTTGCCCACCGAGGTAGAAGCTCTGGAAAAGCGCATTGCGGAAATTGAAAACATCATGGCAACTGATACCGAACTTTACACCAAAGACCCCGAGCGCTTTGACACATTGGCGGCGGAGCTTGAGGAATGCCGCCATAATAAAGAAGAAAAAGAAACGCAATGGCTGAACTTGGCACAATAACGGGCGTCTTAAAATGATTGGGCGTTTTTAAAAGAAATCCGTTGTTCTTTGCCAAATTAACACTTATATTATGCCTACGGAGGATAAAACCATGAATAAATTTTTGGCTCTTTTAGCGGGAATAATTTTTTCGGCAGGCACCGCCACCGCGCAGACACAGGAAGAATTAAGCGAGATTGAAACATATTTAAACAACCTCAAAACGCTTTCGGCAAGTTTTGTGCAAACGGCAAGCAACGGTGCGGCATCTGAGGGCAAAATTTTTATGGCGAAACCCAACAAAATCCGGATGGAATATGCCGCCCCGACTTCTGTTTTGATTGTGGGCAACGGTGAATATATTGTGTTTAATGATGAAGAGCTTGAGCAGGTCACGAACATAGATTATGAAGATATTCCCGCCACCATGATTTTATCGGATAACATTAAATTAGACGGCAAAGACCTGAAAGTGACTGATTTTTCCAAAGATAACGGCACCACAAGCCTCACATTGCAATATGTCAAAGATTCCAAAACAGGACCGATAACCTTGGTTTTTAACAACAACCCGTTTTATTTAAAGCAATGGAAAATCATTGATCCGCAAAACATAGAAGTCACGCTCTCGCTTTACGACGTGGCGCAAAATGAAGCGATTGATGAAAATCTGTTCACATTCAAGAAAAAGAGCAAGCGGCAAGCCGGCGGCAGAAGACGTTAGTTTTTAACAACCTCATCTTCATAAACGCCGAAAAGCGCCTTGCGGGGCATATAGCCTTCAATGGTGTCAAACTTAACCAAACAAAATGCGCTACCTTTTTTGCATTTTTCAACGGTACCAAACACGCCGTCTTCCACCTTGGCAATCACGCGCGACTGATAATCATCGTCATTATAGATATTATTTTCGCCAGGCGTCATCACGCGCACCGTACGCTTGCCCGAGAGCATGGACTTATGCACCCATGATTGTGAACCTTCCCAATCTCTGATTTCACGCCAAAGGTCAAATTCATTCACAATTTCAACCGGCGCGCCCTTTTGCCGATAAACCCACTCTATGGGATATTTTGTATCCGGTCCCGAGCGCCCGTTAATATGATCAGAGCGCAAAGACGCCATGCGCGGCAAATTCAACCCTGTTTCAGTTTGCTCAGCCTCAGTTGCCGAAACGGTTGTTGCCAAAAACATAACCGAAAAAACAGTACCCCAAAAAACTTTCATTTCTCTTCCTTTAGAATATTTTAAACTTTTGATGCAAAACTAACAAAAGATGTTAAAGAAAAGGTAAAAAAATGGAAATAATTGAGCTGATAAAAAGTTTAATGCGTTTCAAAACAGAAACGGGAAACACGGAAGAAATTGAAAAACTTTTGGCTTATCTGGAAAATTTGTGCCAAAAGATGGGCGCCAAAAGTAAAATTTGCCGTTATAAAGGCACTTCGCCCGTGTTTTTTGCCGCCAACAAAATGAGCAAATCTTACGATGTTTTAATTTTGGGGCATATTGATGTGGTGCCGGCAAAGCCCGAGATGTTTGAGCCGAAAGTCAAAAAAGGCAGGCTTTATGGGCGGGGTGCACTGGATATGAAATCTTTTGCCGCGGTGGCACTCAATAGCTTGGAGCATGTTATCAAACAAAAGCTGCCCTTAAAATTCGGCGTTATTCTTTCAACCGATGAGGAAAAAGGAAGTTTAAGCACAGAAGCTTTTATGAAAGCGCACCCTGATTTAGCGGCAAAAATTGTTTTGGATAATGATGTCGGTGGCGATATAGAAAAAATCATCGCGCGCTGTAAAAATCCCGTTTTTATAAAACTCCTCGCTAAGGGCAAAGCCGTGCACGGCTCTACGCCATGGGACGGACTGGATGCCAATGAAAAACTTTTCCAAACATGGCTAAACATTCGGGCGCTTTATCCGGCTTTTTCGCTTGAAACAGGCGCACCGAAAAACACATGGATAGACACGGTTCACTTTGCCACCATCAAAGGCGGCGCAGTTTCAAACATTATTGCGGATGAGGCAGAGGCGTTGCTTGACTTCCGTTTAACGGAAAAATCAAGCGTTGAGGAGCTTTGCAAAAATTTAGATGAATGTATGGAGCAAGGTGTCACTTACAAAATTGTTTCCGCATCCACGCCGGTGGTGATGTCGGAAAAAAATCCAGACATTTTAGCGTATAAAAAGCTAGCGGAAAAAATTTTAGGCAAGAAAATTGCTTTTGAGTACATTGGCGGCGCAACCGATTCACGCGCGTTTGCCGTTCGGGGTTCAACGGTCATTATGCACTCGGGCACCGGCGAAGGCATGCATGCCGACGGCGAGTATGCGGAGATCAAGAGCATCAAACAACTTGCCGAAATTCAAATCCGCTTTTTGGAACAATTCAAAGGGAACGTTCAATGATTAAAGTTTCAGTCATCATACCTGTTTACAACATGGAAAAATATTTGGAGGAATGCCTTGATTCTGTCTGTCATCAGACCTTAAAAGAACTTGAAATCATCTGCATTAATGATGGCTCCAAAGATAGATCAGACCAAATTTTGAAAAATTACGCTCAAAAAGATAAACGCATTGTTTTAATTGAGCAAAAAAAATCAGGGAATTTCAATAGCGCGAAACAACGGCTTAAAAATAGCCAAAGGAGAATACATCGGCTTTGTGGATTCGGACGATAAAATTGAGCCTGATTTTTATGAAAAACTTTACAATGCCGCCTCAAAAAATGATGCCGATATTGCCATCAGCGGTTATAAAAAAATAACAAAAAAGAATAAAATAAAAACACTTTTTAAAGTACAAAAAGAAAAAAGCGTCAGCGGTTTAACACAAAAAATGAACTTTTCAGAAAACGGTTTCTATGTGTGGAATAAAATTTATAAACGCGATTTAATTTTAGAAAATAAGCTATTTTTCCCCGAGAATGTGAATTTTGAAGATATAAGTTGGACACTAAATGTTTTGTTTTTGGCAAAAAAAATTCAAACCGTATCTCACACCTTTTATTATTATAGATATAATGCTCAATCCATGACAAAAGCATCTTTTTCAGATGAAAAGAAATTTGCCGATTATAAAAAAGCCTACAAATTCAGAGATGACTTTATAAAAAAATACAACTTAAAATTAACGATGTCCCTCCGATCACGCAAAAGAATTTCCATATTTGGCATAAATTTGGCTGAAATTAAAAATTACGGAAATTTATGGGAGTTAGATGTTTTAGGTTTACCGCTCATCAAAATCAGAAGCACAAATTTTAATTACGACAACTAAAAACTCTGAAAGGAAAAAGAATGATTAAAGTTTCAGTCATTGTACCAGTTTACAACGTTGAAAAATATTTGGAGGAATGCCTTGATTCTGTCTGTCATCAGACCTTAAAAGACATTGAAATCATCTGCATTAATGACGGCTCCAAAGATAAATCAGAACAAATTTTAAAAGATTATATTAAAAAAGATAAACGCATTGTTTTAATTGAGCAAAAAAATCAAGGGCTTTCGATCGCGCGGAACAACGGCATAAAAATTGCCAAAGGTCAATACATCGGCTTTGTGGATTCGGACGATAAAATTGAGCCTGATTTTTTTGAAAAACTTTACAATGCCGCCTCAAAAAATGATGCCGACATTGCCATCGGCGGTTACAAAGAGATAAACAAAAGACGCAAAATAAAAACAATCTTACGATATTGGAAAAATGAAAAGATAACACAACGCACCAAAATGCTTGAAACCCTGCTCGGCACGGCATTTGTTTGGAATAAGCTTTATAAAAAAGAGCTCATTATCAATAATCAAATTTATTTTCCGGCGCATAAAACCTATGAGGATGGCTTTTGGACACCGCAAATTGCCGCTTGCACCAAAAGTGTTTGCACGGTTCGCGGCGCGTATTATTTGTATCGCTATAATTTTGATTCCATCACAAACACAACATCCATAGACCCTAAAAAGCAACAAGATGCTAGAGAATCCAGACTTTTCTACGACAACTTTATCCTAGAAAATAATCTGAATTTAGCATTAAGTCTGAAATCCAAAACAAAAATCTCATTATTCGGAATAAACCTGTTTCAATTCAGAAATTATGGAAACTGTTGGACGTTTCTTTTCCTAGGCATGCCGATTTTGAAGGGCAAAATCAAAAAAATCTAACAATATTTTTGCCTGAAAAAAGCAATTTCTTTTTGCCAACCATCAAGCTCGTTCGGGGTTTCCAAAATAAATGGAAGCCCCTTTAATTTCGGGTGATTCACAAGCCGTGCCAACGCCTCAGCACCAAGCGTCCCCTGCCCGATTTTTTCATGCCGATCTTTATGCGAGGCAAAAGGCATTTTGCTATCATTAAGATGAATGGCTTTCAGTTTTTCCAAACCCAAAACGGCATCAAACTCTTTCAAAACGCCGTCTAAATCCGAAACTAAATCATAGCCCGCGGAATAAACATGACATGTATCCAAACACACGCCCATTTTTTGAGGCTCGTTCACACGCTCCAAAATGGCTTTTAACTCCTCAAAACGCACACCAACTTCACTACCTTTGCCGGACATGGTCTCCAACAAAACAGTTGTATTTTGAGCATATTTCAAAACCTTATTCAAAAGATTTGCGATAAGTTCTATGCCCTTCTCGGTGCCCTGCCCGACATGACTTCCAGGATGAAAATTATAATAAACATGCGGCAAATGCACCAAACGCTTCAGATCATCTTCAAAAACCATTTCAGCAAATTCCAAGGTTTGCGGATTATCCGAGCACGGGTTTAAAGTGTAAGGCGCATGCGCCACAATCGGCGCAAATTGATGCTCTTCCGCGAGCAAAAGAAAAGCCTCAATATCCTTAAGATCCAAGTCTTTCGCGCGTCCACCCTGCGGATTACGTGTGAAAAACTGGAACGTGTCCGCCCCAATTTTCAGGGCATCTTTCCCCATTGCCAAGAAACCTTTAGAGGCCGACAAGTGGCACCCGATATGCAATTTTTCAGCCATCATTTTGCTCCAAGTTCAAAAGATATTGCTTGATGTGAAGCCCGCCGGCATACCCCGTGAGCGCGCCCGATTTCCCAACCACACGATGACACGGCACAATAACGGCAATCGGGTTGCGGTTGTTGGCATGCCCGACCGCACGACAGGCTTTAATGTTGCCGACACGCGCCGCCAATGCCTGATAACTGATGGTCTCAGCATACTTAATTTTCAAAAGCTCATGCCACACACGCTCTTGAAAAGGCGTACCATGAAAAACAAGCGGCAAGTGAAAAGTAAAAAGACGCTTATCAAAATAAGCCTGAAGCTGTTTTTGCGCCTCTAAAAGCAAAGGTGTAAGGGAAAGCTCCGCATTTTTCGGGATATCAGCTCCAAAGCGCAAACCCCAAAGAGCCTCATTTTCTTCCAAAAGTGTCAATTTGCCCAAGGGGCTCTCAGAAAACGCGGCAAACATCATTACCCCTCGTTTTGTGACGTTTTCCAACGATAAACAGGGATTCTGCATACCTTAATAATGGCATATCCGTTGTTTTTCACTTTTTTAAAAAACAAAAACCTCTTAAACTTAAAAAAGCAAGACCAAAACATCAGATAAAGAATAAACTTCAAAGGTGGTGTCGGTACTTTCAAATATGAACAAACCGCCACATAATCCGGCACCGAAATTTGTCTCATTTTCCAAAACACGGCAGCAATATTTTCCAAACAACTTTCATCTAATAAGGTATGTGCTTTTCTAAAGCATTTTTTCTTCACAAAGGGCATACCTTTCTGAAGTGTCGTTAAAGCTCGTTGATGAGGCGATTTCAAATTTTGGATATAAGCCGTTCCTCTAAAGCCTTCTTTTTCCAACAAACTCTTCAAAGGAACTTCATATAATTCAATCACATTCTTGACCGCTTTTTGCGCACAAATAGATTGCATAAACTTATCAAAAACCGCTGATTGAAAAACATTTTTCTTAAAGACCAAGAAAAAAGACTGCAAATGTAGCGTGATTTTATTGGTAAGTGTCATGCCCCAAAAATCGCACCGGCTGAAAGACATCACATCAAACACGGGCTTAAACGGACCAACCGTAAAGCAAGAATCATTGCACAAAATGAACTCATCAACTTTAACCGCCCAACTTTGCTTCAAAACCCAATTATAACCAATTTTATAACTACCGAAATCATATTCCCCATGGTGCTTAAATTGCTTAAAATCAACCAAACCGTCAAGTTTCTTTTGTTCCGAAAGTGGCGCCTCATTATCCGCCACAAAAACAACTTTTTCACAAACTTCTTTAAGTTTTCGCACATAATTGAGCACATAATCCGAAACTTTACCTTCAGAATCATAAGCGGCAAATACCGCCACTCTGAACAAAGGTTTGGGAGATTCATCTGCAACATTCTGGGCAAAATTTTTCATAATTTTTCGATAAGTCAAAGATTTCAAACCAAAGGAAGGAAGCAAATTTTGCGCATCCAAATCCCTTAATTCGGTGGCAAACTGTTCAAACATAAACGGTTGAACATCAGCCGCTGCCGCTTTGCAAAGAGAAAGCTGTTTTTTCAAAATCCGGCGCAAAAAATGCTTTTTCAAAAAAGCGCGTTCCCGCGAAAGCCCAGGCAAACTATATTTTTCAAAGACATAACGAATACCGATATGATAATCCCGAATTTGATGTGGATTAATTTTTTGATGAGAAATAGAGTTTTCATTCAGCGTATAAAAATATAACGGTGCTTTCAAAACAACAGTTCGCGGGTTTTGAGCTAAAACACCTAACGTATGCGGATAATCCTCAAAATGAATGCCCGCCAGATAAGCCACATTATTTAAGATCTCACGTTTAAAAAGCTTTGTCCACGCATTAAAAGCAATCCGCCATTTTTCCTTATGTGTGCCAAGAAAAACAGGTTTTTCCGACACTTGAAAAGGAATTTCATCACACACATAATGCTTGTTATGAATTTTTTCGTCATAACCTTTTACAAAATCAAAGCTGACAAGGTCAGCTTGATACTTTTGAGCAAAGAAAACGGTAATTTCCAAGCATTGCGGATGAATAAAATCATCAGAATCCAAAAAATATACATACTGACCTGAGGCCTCTTTCAACCCGTTGTTTCTCGCCATGGAAAGCCCTTGGTTTTCCTGTGAAATAACTTTAATCCGCTTATCTTTACGAGCATAATTTTTCAAAATTTGTAAACAACCGTCGGGCGAACCGTCATTAACGCAAATCAGCTCAAAATCGGTAAAAGTTTGTCCCAAGACGCTATCTAAACATCTCGGCAAAAATTTTTCAACCTTATAAACCGGCACAATAACGGAAACAAGAGGCATTTTTAAACCCTTAAAAAATTATCTTTAGGCTTAAAATATCAAATATTTTAAGTTTTACAACGCATTTCTTCACAAGACACACATTTTTTAGCAGCCTAAAAATTCGCTACCATGATGTAATGTTAGCATTAGGAAAAAGCGAAGAAGAAATTTCTGTGGAAAACAAATTATTATAAAGCCTTCTTTTATTCGCTATGAATATGCCATTGATATGAGAACAACAGACATCTTAAATAAACAGTTTAGCTCAAAATATCAATACCAATGCAAGATTTCAGATAAATTATTAAAACGTATTCAAGATGGTGCCAAAATATCGGAAAACCTTGAGCCAAGATTTCAAAAATATTTCGACTTTTTTTAATATATCTAAAATCAAGAACTTTTATCTTTGATTACGGTTTTGGTTCTGCGCAAGTTTGATTTTGAGGTGTGCCGCAGCATTTGAAGACATAATTTGCCACATTTTGGCGCCATTTTCTTTTAATCGTTCAAAGCATTTTTGCGCGTTTTTATTGGATCCGCAGACAAGCTCTTTTGTTGAAGGCAGAAGTTCCTCGGAATTGGAGATTGAATGTTTAACACCGTTGACAATAGCATTGCCGATAAATATTGTCAGAGCTTGTCCTTCGGGACTCAAACCTTGTTGTTTTGGGTCATATCCGATGAAATTATGCTGATCTACCGCATCACCCATGGAGGGCACCAAAAATAATTCACCTTGTTTACCCGGAAAATAGCTAAACAGAACATCGTTATTAATGCTCATCCGGCGGATTTCCGTTTCAAAATTATTATAATGCGATACATCATCATCTTTGGCTGAAGCAAAAGAAATCATGGTTGATTTTGAAACGCCGAGCGGAGCATAAGGCGCCTGTGTAATGCACAATAACTGTCGCTGTATTTTGGAGCAGTCTTGCACTGAATAGCCGAGTTCGGCCATTTTTTGCTGCATTTTCTCTTCTAATTTTAAGAATGTATAAGCCCCGTGACAATGTGCCACAATATTGAGTTTGCGTATATTACGGCAGGCTTTGTCGGTTGAAAGCTTTTCACCGTTTTCATCGCTTATTCTGGGCAAGAAAACTTGGTTAAACAATTGATTGATATAACGTGGATGCAATGTATCTTCATTGAGCAATTTTGAGATTTTAATTTTGCGATGATAATCTTGCATTAATTTGGTCCGCGCCAAATTTCCATTGAAGACCAAATATCTGTCATCCCATTCGCCAAAATTATAAACAGGAGCATAAAGAGAAACTTTTTGGAAATCCTCTTGTGATAGATTGTCTTCTAAAAGTTTTTGCGTGCTTGAAAGATAGGCATTAGCTTGTTTATCAGTTAGCGTACCATCACCGCCCAAATACAAAATACATATATCATCTGGCTGTATGGTATCAATTTTTTTAAATCCAAAAGGATTGTTTTCTGTCTTATCAACGCGCTGACCGAGCGATATGCTTGATTTCAACTCTTCGACTTTGCCTTGCATGCGATATGCCATTTTTTTTGAATTTTCATTATTTTGTGTGTTCTGTAATCCTCGTTCAAAGAGTGTATTTATTTCTTCCAAATGGTTTTGAGAAATTTTGCTGATTTGACCTAAAGCCTTGTAAGCTATTGTCAAATCAGAGGCATCTTGCCGAACATCAGTTATTTTAGCGCCGATAATTTGCAAAATCGTGTCAATTTTACTTTCATCAGCGGTTGCAACTGCAGCCAAATTGGTGTATAAAGCACCATAGCGCGCATCTTGACACATTGTATCCCATAATTTTTCTCGGAGCGCCGATTTTTGGGCGTATAACTGACCATATTTGGAAACAACCTTTTCCCAAAAAGACGGGTACGATTTTAGGGCATTGACTTGCTCAATCATTTTCGGAAGTTCATCATCGATCGCATAAGAAAGATAACCCGCCACAGCAGATGAAAGCATTCCTAGATCATTCTCAGATGCTGTCGGAACTTGAGACAGTAAGGTGTTAAAGCAAATTTCGACAGCAGCCGGAGCTTGAGAAGCAACATTACAATCTTTCAAAAGATTATCCAAATTTTTATTGTGCAGCGTATCAACAATCTTTTGAATTTGACTTTTGGATGATTTCTTGAATATTTCAGCAAAAATTTTGATATTGAAATATCTTAAATCGGAAATTTTTATAGTTCTTTCCGCCAAACGATAAGCCTCAGGCAATAAGGGGGCGGATTGGACGACTTTTCAATTTTTTCAGACAGTGTCGTAAACAACGCCGCAAAAGCTTCAAACGATTGAGCCGAGAAATTTTCCGACATAAGAGAGGTGCCATCTTGAATTTTAGAAAATTCATCCATTATTTTCTTTTCCGTCATACAATCTATACTTATATATCAGTATCTCACATGATGGATAAAAAACAAGTCTTTTTGCTGAGACATGAAAGCAAAATTTGTGGCGTAACGACGCTTCTGTCAAAGCGGTTTTAGTAAAAAATCCATCTCAAAAAGCACAAATATAAAAAGATAACGCCAATAACGTTATCTCTTTTTTATTATTATCCAACAATACACTAACAAAACTATATATTTTTATTACTTCAGATTTTTAAGATATCTTTTACAGAGGCAATAAATTCAGCATATCTTTTAACAGCGTTTGATAACGTTTTGTGGGTGCGTAAATCCTGCTCTTTATATTCCTCATAAAGATGATTAGTATTTTTTTCCCAACAAAGGACCAGCTCTCTCATTTTTTCTGCATCACGAATTTCCCATAAATTACGCTCAATATTGGTTAATTTTCCGACCCTATCCACCCCGCGGATATAGCTGTCTATCGTACTAAGAGAGTAATGCTCGTTTTCCAAATACTTCCTAAAGGCCTGCTTTTGATCAGGGTTCTGATCAGGATTATGTTTCCTAGGTCCCGTGTGTGTTAATCTATTTCCGGTCCTTCCATCTTCAAGAAGGTTTTTCATTTGAGAGATATACCCCTGCCGTTTTTCATAAGAAAGAAACTCTGCAGATTGTACTAAATTTATTAACTCTTGAATAAAACTTTTTTCAAATTTGCTATCAGCAACATTATGGAAAAAATCGTTACACTGTTTTGACAGGTCCTTAAGGTTACCTTGGTGCCCACGAAACCATCTCAAAGGTTCTTCGCCAATCGATTTAAAATCATCTTTGTAAGCGACAATCTGTTGATCAAGATCATCATTTGTTCGTGTATATCTGAAATTATATGCCATGATCTGTAATATTTTCCGAATGTCATAAGTAGATGTTTCACCGTTCTCCTGTGACTGATTAAGGATTTCAACAATTTTTTCCGGAATAAGCTTATTTTCATAAACAAAATCAAGAAATATTTTACATGCTTTACGAACATCTATCATTTTATTCTCCTTTAGTTTGTTTTAAAAAATTAGTTTGTTTTAAAAAATCAGCATATCTTTTGACGGCATTTGATAACGTTTTGCGACTGAGAAAATCCCGCTCTTTATATTCCTCATAGAGATGATTAGTATTTTTTTCCCAATGAGCGATCAGATCCCACATTTCATCTGCATCACGAATTTCCCATAAATTACGCTGAATATTGGTTAATTTCCCGACTTTATTCACCCCACTAATATAGCTGTTTATCGTATTAGGAGAGTAATGCTCGTTTTCCAAATACTTCCTAAAGGCCTGCTTCACATTAGAATTTGCAAATAAATTAGGATAAGAATCATATTTTAAACCGATATAAAGCTTTTTTCTATTATCCGCAACGAGCGGACAAGCCTTAATAAAACTAAGGCAAGCTTCATCCACAATATTTGAAAAGATTTCACCTTTGGTTGCATAAGTTTTAATAATATTAATCAGCTCTTGCATCGTTTCAAGCCAATTCTGCAACTCAGGATCCGTCTTAAAAGCAGCTTTAATATTTTTTCTATCCGGCACAAAATTCGAATCGATAGACTTATTTTCACTATTGCTCAAAATATCAGCAATTATAAGGCATAAATCTTGATGATCAGCCGGAAAATCTTTTAACTTCCTGGTTATAAAAGATGGCATAAACCCTTCATTTAAAATAAAGCGACACCAATTTTCGGTCATACTACTCATACTGCCTCCATTATTAATGTTATAAAGCACAACAATATGCGTGTCAATATAAATTTTTTCAAAAAAAATTATAGTAAACTATAAAAAACTATTGACATTGTAAAAATATTGTAGTATACATAGTACAGTATCAACCAAAAAAGGAGTAAAATTATGCCAATATTTGTCGGAAGCTTTGATGAATTTAAGACCTACTTGAACGATTTTGTTAAAAATAAGGTTCCTGCATTAACCAGAAAATTTAGACAAGGAGAGTGTGAACTATGCGGGAAGAAAACAACCCTCGATTCAGCCCACCTACGCGGACGTGAACGCGAAGTGATCATTAAAGAAGCCTTTGAAAAGGCTGCCAAGGCTTTAGGAGGCGGCATTTTTTCAGTAGACTTAGATATGTTCGCGCAATATATCAGAGAAGAACATTCAAATCCTGATAATTTTCATTTTCTTTGTCACGCATGTCACACAAAATATGATGCTCCCGAAAGTTCGATAAAAGAATCTGATTTCAAAAGACAAGGAAACACCGGTAGACAGATAACCCCAAGAAGACACCGCGAGAGAAAATTTTTTTGGTAAAAAATTTGATAAAACAACTCTTGGAAAAACACTGCAAAAGCCAAAGTGTGGACAGCGTGCGCCAATACGCCGAAAGTCCCTCTGCGAAGATATTCAGGGGATCCAAAATTCGGAGAATGGTACAGATAAAGAACCAAAATGTGGAGAGCGTGCGCAAATACGCCGAAAGTCCCTCTGCGAAGTGTACGAATAGGGGTACATGAGCAGAGGGACTTTCAAGTAGTTGCCAGCTATACACATTTTGGTCGGATTGACTGGACTCGAACCAGCGACCTCTTCGTCCCGAACGAAGCGTTCTACCAGGCTGAACTACAATCCGAGCGTGTGTTATTAATACAGCAATATTTTTTAAATACAAGCGTTTTTTTTAAATTCTGTGAAAATTTGAAAAAAAGTCATTAAAAAATTAAGCAAATGGGGTTATCTTGGATAAAAAGAAAAATAGAGGAGAATGAGTATGAATAAAAAGATTTTAAGCGGCGTTCTATCTGCCGTTATGTTGAGCGCAACAGCGCAAGCCGAAACCATTGATTTGCCAAAGCCTGAAACAGATTCGCCTTTAATGCAGGCCATAGATGCCCGAAAATCAACGCGCGCTTACAGTAATAAAAAAGTTTCAAAACAAGAATTAAGCAATGTTTTGTGGGCAGCTTTCGGAGTGAACAGCCATGGCACGCGCACCATCCCGACAGCGCGTAACTTGCAAGATGTTAAAGTTTTTGTGATATATGAAGGAAAAACATGGCTTTATGATGGTATTAAAAATCAGCTGAACGAGTACGAAACGGCTGATTTATTGCCCGATTTAGCCACGCAGGAATTTGTTTACGATGCCCCTGTTCACCTCATTTATGTCGGGAGCAAAAAATATGCTGATGTGCACGCCGGTTCGGCTTATCAAAATGTGGCGCTTTACGCTGCTGTCAACGGCATGGCGAGTGTGGTGCGCGGGCTCATTGACCGCGATTCGCTGCATCAAAAATTGCACCTTTCGGAAGACGAGGTCATTGCCTTTCATCAAACATTGGGCTACCCGGCTCAATAAGGAGCGAAAATGGACTTGGAAAACCGCTTAATAGATATTGAAACGGCGCTTGCCACACAGCAAAAAATGCTTGATGACTTAAACGATGTTATCATTGCCCAAGGCAAAGTTATAGACAAGCTATTAAAAGAAAATTCTTATCTTTTAAGCCTGATTAAGGACGATACTGTCAAGCCGCTTTCGGAAGAAACACCGCCACCACATTATTAGGAGCCAAACATGGTCACTGCTCTTTGCTTACACAATGCCACACTCTTAAACGGTTACACCACCATGAAAGAGTGCGGCGTATTAATCCAAGAAAACAAGATTATAGATGTGTTTAATGAAGAGCTTTTTGAGCACAAAAAATTTCCGACCGGCACACGTTATATTGACCTCAAAGGCGCATACGTTGCACCGGGACTGATAGACACGCACATTCACGGCATTGGTGGTTTCGGCACGGAAGATTGCAAAACATCAAGCATCTTAAAGATGTCTGAAATTTTGGTTCAATACGGTGTTACATCGTTCATCCCAACCATTTACGCAAGCAAGGAAGAAGCCACCATCAAAGCCATAGAGGCAATTGTTTCAGCCATGGGGCATGAAAAAGGCGCTCAAATTTTGGGCTTACACCTTGAAGGACCTTTTATCTCAGCCAAGCGTTTAGGAGCACAGACCGCCGATTCTGTTTCGCCGGTTAATTTGGCCTTCATGGAAAAGCTTTGGAAAGCCTCCAAAGGGCACATCATCAATATGACCGTTGCGCCCGAGCTTGAAAATATGCGCGATTTAGCGCTTTATTGCATTGGAAAGGGCATTATCTTACAAGCCGGCCACACAGATGCCACATACAAACAAATGGTAGAAGGCATTCAAGGACGTATTATGCATGTCACACATTTATTTAATGCCATGAGCCGCATGCATCATCGTGACCCCGGGGCTGTGGGCGCAGCCTTTATTCATCCGGAGCTTTCGTGTGAAATTATTGCCGATGGCATTCACATTAATCCGGAAATCATCAAGTTTTTGCTCACTTGCAAGCCGTTGGATAAGGTGGTTTTAGTCACCGATTCGTTAAAAACAACCAAGCAAAGAACCAAGCCTCTCATGGCCAACAATGAAGAAGTTTACTTAAACAAATGTTTTTACCGTAAATCTGATAACGTCATTGCCGGTTCGGCGATGACCATGATAGAAAGTGTCAAAAACATTGTCAAATTTGGCTTATCTTTGGAACAAGCCATCCAGATGGCAACCATTAATCCGGCAAGAATCATGCGGCAGGAACATTTGGGGCTTGTAGCACCGGCTTATGATGCGGATTTAATTGTTCTTAATAAAAACTTAAATGTTTTGCAGACTATAATACAAGGAAAAATATTTAACTTAAAGGATAAAAATCATGCGTGTCATCATTAAACCTGATTACGAAACAGTTTCAAAATGGGTTGCTAATTACGTGGTTTACCACATCAACAAATTCCGCCCGACACCAGAGCGTTTGTTTGTTTTGGGGTTGCCTACGGGTGGCACCCCGATAGGTATGTATAAAGAACTGATCAATCTTTATCAAAAGCGCAAGGTTTCCTTTGAAAATGTTGCCACCTTTAACATGGACGAATATATCGGTTTACCGCCGAGCAATCCGCAGAGTTACCGCTTTTTTATGGAAGAAAACTTCTTTAAGCACGTGAACTTAAAACCGCAAAACATTCATATGCTTAACGGCCTGACAAAAGATTATGAGAAAGAATGCCGTAATTATGAAAAAGCCATCAAAGACCTCGGTGGTGTCAATTTATTTATTGGCGGCGTTGGTGAAGACGGGCATATTGCATTTAACGAGCCGTTTTCTTCCTTACGCTCGCGAACCCGTGTTAAGACCCTAACCGAAAGCACCCGTCAGGCAAACGCGCGTTTTTTTGAAAACAACATTGAAAAAGTGCCCACCACGGCCATAACCGTTGGTGTTGGGACAATTATGGATTCCGCCGAAGTCCTGATTATGATAACGGGTGAAAACAAAGCCGAGGCACTTCAGCATGCCATAGAAGGAAATATAAGCCATGTTTGGACGGTTTCCGCGTTGCAAATGCACCCGCATGGGCTGATTGTGTGCGATAAAGATGCCACCAAAAAACTTTCATCAGAAACGGTAGCATATTTTATGGACATTGAAAAAAACAATTTCTAAGGCCGAAATTAGCGTCAAAATCGCTTGGAATATCATAAAAGCAAACAATTTGCCAAGAAAATTTCTAGGCAATAAAAAAATATGGACAAAACTCTAAAAATATGCTATGATTTAAACATAACATAGGAGAAAAGCCATGCCGAGCCAGATTGAAAAATTTAAAGCCAGAGAAGAAAAGAGAAAACAGATAATAGCTGATCGACAGGCACAAAAGCAGGGAGATAAGATCATGACTGATGAAAATAATCAACTTCAGAAAGACAAGGAAGAACTGCTTAAAAATTTACCTGAGGAAAGAAGGAAATTTTTCGAACAGTGGGAAGAGAGGCTTAAAAATGCGCCTGAAAAACTTAAAGAAAATTTCTTAAAAAATATGATGCAGTCTTTAAATAAAGAAAGTCAGCTCGCTCTCCGCCTCAAGGAAGCAACCGAACGCCTCCAAAAGTTTTCTCAGACCAATGAGAACTCATCAGTTGTTCCACCCGCTGAGGATCAGTTAGTCTTACCCACTCATGAAGAAGAAGTCGTGAAAGCTAAAGAAGAAGAAAAAACAGACTCAAACTTATCTGGAACTGAAGAATTAAGCAAACTTTCTTATGATGAGTTATTTGCTTTAATGAGCAAAACACCCAAAACAGATCTTGAAATGGGTGCAAAAATTGCACAAGCTTTCAAACAAAAAATGATTGACGAAGGCAAAATCAACGCAAACCGCCAAGAAAAGGAAGATGATCTGCGGAAAAAATATGCCGAGTGGTTGAAAAAACAAGAACACTCACATCTTCCGCAATCAAATGAGCAAACTGAAGCTGCGGTCATTGTGTCCCAAACAGAAACCATGACTGTGGATATTCAAAAACCTCATGACAATGATCAATATGAAGATGCTGAGATCATAGAAGAAAAACCAACAACCTTACCGGCAACTCAAGAAGAAAGCGCAGAAGAAGTCAAAATTATTCCTCAAGCCCAGACCATGACTGTGGATCTTCATAAACCTCATGATAATGATCAATATGAAGATGCTCAGATCATAGAAGAAAAACCAACAACCTTACCAACAGCTCAAGAAGAAACCGCAGAAGAAGCCAAAAATGAGGAAAGTTGGATGGAAAAAAAGCGTAAGTTTTGGGAAGAATACGCTCTCAAAAACAACTTAACCCCCACACACAACATCGGGGAAGAAAATTACGAATGCGAACTCAAAGATAACGAGCAAAAAAGCAAAGGCGTTATACATTATGAAAGCGAACATAATGCGCAAATCAGCAAAGACGCAGGTTTAGTAATGTATCAAGGCTTAGTCCAAGATGCCGCCACCAATGGTTTAAGCATCACATTCGGAGATTCGCTTGATGATAAGCAAAAAGCTCTTCTTTTGGCAGCAACACTTATTCACGGCAACGAAAACGGTAAAAAAATAGAAGTTATCGGCGCCCCAACGATTGATTTGAACGCTGATTACTTCAAAGAGTTGCCCAAAGAGGCACAAGATGTGCTTAAAATGGAAAAAGAACGCTTGGATAGAATTGCTAAAATTAAGGAAAGCAAAGAGAAGCTTGGCTCTCAACAAACACAAACAGCCCAAACTCCGAGACAGAGCATCCAAACTGCCCGTGGACTTTTACCGGAGCCGAGAAGGACAAGCCCAAGGTCAACAACACCAAGGCAAACAAACGCGCAGCTTATGCTTCCGCAACGTATAAATCAGGCTGAAAGATAACCGAGCATAAATCGAGACCGATAGGTAAATTGCTCTTAAATTGTTCAGCTAATTCCAAAGCCTGAACCCAACACTTTGGCGTACGGTTTCAACACGTGCGCCATTTTGATTGAGATAAACGGCAGCACCGCCCTCTTCCGCCGTATCGCGGATTTGCCCCGCAATTTCAATATCACCGCCTTTTTGCCAACGGATAACATCACGGTAGACACACCCTTGAGCATCACAAACAAGGTTTAACCAATCAAAATCGGTCGTTTTGCCCTTATAGATATCCGCCAATTTTTCCTGATCAACTTCATCAAGCGGCGCGCTTGCCGTTTTTTCAAGCCACATATTCTTAACCCAAGCTTGCCCGCGAGATGGCAAAATTACCAAACGCCCAGATGTATCCGCCAGGGCAATAGCTTTGCCGGACGCATCATAAAGCATATCAGGCTTTTGAACAAAAAAGATACTAAACACACCCAAAACAATCGGCACAAGCCCAAAGCGCCGCCACGGAAGTTGCCATAAACAGAGCCAAAGGCCGCCCAAAATAATAAAAATTAAGCCCCATAAAGGCATAGACATCACCTCAAAACCAGCATGCGGCAAACCGGCAATAAAAGCCGTTAAATCATTAAGAATCTTGATACCGAAGCCCACGATGTAAAGCGGCAGTTTGGCCAACCCAAGCGGCAATAAAACAAGCGAAATAAGCACAAAAGGCATCACCACAAAGCCGATAATCGGTCCGGCTAGCAGATTGCCCAACAAACTGTAAACAGCAATCTGATTAAAGTGATAAACGGTAAAAGGCATGGTTGCAAGGCTAGCCACAAAAGCCGTGACCAGAAGCCCCGCTAAATAAGCCAAAACAGTGTAAATCAAGCCTTCTTTACCAAAAAACGCATGCAAAGACCCCGCATAACGTTCATAAAAAGCAATCAGCACCACCACAGCGGCAAATGACATCTGAAACCCCGCCGAAATCAAAATTTGGGGCGAAATCACGAGCATCACAAGTGCCGCAATGGCAGCCGTGCGCATAGAAACGGCCTCGCGCGAGAACAAAATGCCCACAAAAACAATCAGCGCCATCAAAAACGCCCGTTGCGCCGGAATGCCCATACCTGAAATCAAGAGATAAAGAAAACTCATCAAAATGGCAAACAAAGCGGCAGGTTTGCGCGAATCATATTGCAGTGCCAAACGCGGAATAAACGCCATGAAAAGGCGCAAAACAAAAAACGCCATAGCAGCAATCAGCCCGATGTGCAAACCGGAAATAGAAAGAAAATGCGCCAAACCCGCATCACGATATTGATCATAAAGCGCCGTACTGACTTTTGCCCGATACCCCGCAATGAGCGCGGCGGCAATACCGGCTTCATCGGCAGGCAAATATTTTTCAATTTTGGATACCGCACGTGCCCGAATTTTCTCCAAAAACACACTAAAACGGAAAGGTTGAAGAGCACAAGAAACTTGATAAACAGCACTATTAGCAAAGCCGACCGCACTAATGCCTTCAAAAAACGCTTTGCGGTCAAACTGGTATCCATAAGGCATGGCGGGCAACGCCGGCTTGGAAACAGTAGCAACCATCTCCACGCAAGCGCCGGTTTGAAACAGCGCTTTAGGGCTGTTAAGCGTGATGCGATACAAGCCTTTGCGCGGATTCTCAAAATCAGACACATCCGTTAAAAGCAAGCGAACATGGCCTTTAGCATTGTACTCAAGCGTTTTGATCCGTCCCCGAAGATAAGTAAGCTCTTGAGCAGAGGGCGGCTCAACCTGCTTAGCACGATACACCGCCTGCAGTGAGGCATCGGCATACCCGAGCGCCACCGTTAAAAATATGCCCAAGACAAAGAGCGCCCGCGCATTAAAACGCTTGAACCAAATAAAAAGAATCAAAACTTCCAAAATGATAAGTCCAAGCCACAATGAAGGCTCAAAACCAAGCGCAAAATAAAGCCCGATACCCAACCCGAACAAAACGGGCAGCCACAAAATATGCCGGCTTTGCTCTTCATGAAAAGTCTTAATCAGATTTTCAATAAAAAAACGCATTTACTTCTTTTCAATCAGCTGCACAATAGCTTCACAGGCATTCACGCTTGGTGTTTGCTCGCCCATACTCATCAACGCGCGTAATTTGCCAAAACCCTCCATTTGGCGTTCATAGAGCGCATCTTTTTTCAAAAGTTGCTCCACATGATAGAGAATATTGCCTTCATTGCAAGCCTCCTGCAAAAGTTCCGGCACCACTTCACGCCCAAGCAAAATATTCGTCAAATTAACAAACTGGATTTTCAAAAAGTGTTTCACAAGCCAAGCCGTCAAGGGCGAAACCTTATAAGCCACAATATGCGGCACATCGGCAATAGCAAGCTCCAACGCCACGGTACCTGAAGCGGCAATGGCAACATCTGATGCCAAAAAGGCATTGCGCCGGTCATCCGTATTGGTAATGATCCGAATATCAAGCCCCGATTCTTCCACCATCTGCCGCACACTTTTTTCAACCGTATGCACCGTTGGCAACACAAAGCAAAAATCCGGATATTTTTGGCGCAAACTCTGAACGGTTTTCAAAAAAACGGGCAAAAGTCGGCAGACTTCTGTTTTACGAGACCCTGGCAAAACAGCTAAAATTTTCTGATTTTCCTCAATATTGTACCGTGCGCGAAAATCCGCACCGTTGCCCCAGGTTTCCCGACTTTCAATCACAGGGTGCCCGACAAAAACGGTTCTCAGATGATACGGCGTAAAATATTTAGGCTCATAAGGGAAAAGCGTTAAGAGCAAATCAATATACTTATACATTGTTTTCGCGCGCTTTTTCTTCCATGCCCACACTTGCGGCGCCACATAATGAATTTGCGGAACGCCGAGTTTGAGGCGTTTCAACCCCTGATGAACACGCACCGAAAAGCTCCAACTATCTATGGTCACAACGGCATCAGGTTTAACTTTGTCAATGTCTGCAAGCGTTTCTTTAATATGCCTTAAAACAAGCGGAATGCTCGGCACAACCTCAGCAAATCCCATCACCGAAAGGTCGGCAATATCAAAAAGCGAATGCAACCCCTCATGTTCCATATTTTCACCGCCAACGCCATAAAATTCAACCTCAGGGTATCTGTCTGCAAAAGCACGCATCAAGCGCGCGCCCAAAGTATCCCCCGAAGGTTCACCAGCAATCAGATAAATTTTCATTCCAACCACTCCTTGGGATCAATCCCGATGACAAACATCTTATATTTTTCCGCCAATTTCAAAACAGCCGGCTCATCAACAATGAGGGCATTACCGGCATGAACAGCCAAGCCCTGAAGTCCGCTTTTGTGCGCGTTTTCAAGAGTTTGAAGACCAATTGTCGGTAAATCTATGCGCATATCCTGTTGGGGCTTGCGGAGCTTAACCAAAACACCGCCCTCGCCTTTGCGCCGATAATTTTGACAACGTTTAATCAGTTCATCAGTACCCTCAATACCTTCAACGCCCAAAACCAAGCCTTGTTGCACCACAACAGATTGACCCACATCAAGCTTGCCCAAAGTTAAGGCCACCTCCACCCCGCGGGCAATATCCGCCTTAGTTTGCTTTGAGGGCTTATGAGAAGTCAGGTTTCCTTCTTTAACCAAAAGCTCAGGCATCACTTCATGCACACCAACCACGCGCATATTTTCAGACTCAATTTCTTTTACAAGCGCGCGCAAAATGCCGTCATCGCCAATGGATTTCAGCCCGAGTTTGGCAAAAAACGCTGTAGTACGCAAATCAGGCACAAGCTCTGCAAAAGTCGGGCGATGAATGGTCCCAATCATCACCACTTCTTCCACTTTTTCTTCCAAAAAGCGCTTAAAACCGGTGCCGGCCTGTCCGATTCTAATCCATTGATAATTGACGCTTTTATCAAAATACGCCCGATCAGCATTACCTTCAATCGCCAACACAAAATAAGGGCGACCGCTATTTTTGCAAGAATCAATTAAAAGTTTGGGAATAATCCCGCCACCGGCAATAATGCCGAGTTTTTTCTGAGGTATTTCCATTTTCAAAATTTATTTAAAGTTACACATAGGGCATACTTTAACATAAAAATTTTATTTTTCAAGATAGATATTTATTGACAAAAAACATTTTAGCGCGTAATATTAAAACCAATCGAAAATTATTAAATTTTAAGTTTATGGATATTTTTAGTAAAACTTCATCAAAGGCGGTTATTGTGCGCATTTACAAACGCACATACAATCCGAAAACACGGGTTTATGAAAACCGTAGGGTCATTCATCTTGAACCATGTTGGAAAAAGACTGAAAAGCCAAATTTTTTAGGCAGACTGTTTTCTTTAAAGACAGAGCCTGCAAAGGTGGAATACATTTCCGTTAAGACAAAAAAGATCATCACCGTTCCCGCTACCGGGTACATACTGGAAGAAAGCCCCTGCCATACAGGATCGTGTTTTATATATCCTGGTGGCAAGCGCCTTGTTTACCAAGATAGATCCTTCGGACCTTATCAAAAGGGGCGTTTCATACCTTGTGAGGAAAATTGCCTTGATTCTGCCGACAAAACAGAAAAGAAAATTTATGCTGTTATTTTTTAAACTGAAGAGCCCTTTTTCAAAAGGGCTTTTTTGTTTGCCTGATTTGCTCAATTTGTGCCAACTGAAAAGCGCGCAACCGTTTTCCCAAAGTTTCATCTTTTGAAAGCAGGGCGAAATTCGGCAGATTTTGCGCCTTAATATTTTGCAAAACCGAACATACCTGACGCAAAAAATGAGCTTTTTCTTCAAACACCTTGGATGTTTCTTCCGAAAACGCGCGGCAAAACTCAATAAACTCTTCCACATACCACACATGCCCAATTGAAAGCGCCGCGCTCAAGGCATAAAGTTCTTCAGCACTAAGAGCAAACAACTTTTCAAACAAGGCTTGATTCAAAGAGGCGCGCTTGGCAAAATCCTTCAACCGTTTCGGCGCTTTCAAAGCCACTTCCGTATCACGCGTTAAAACAGCAAACTTCACAATCATACTCTGATTTTCCGAAGCTTTCAACGCTTTCAAAACACGTTGATCAAGCTGAAACGGCAAGGCCTTCAAATCCGCCATCAGCTTTACAAACTCGTAAAAACGCGGCGTTTGCATAGCTTTCACAAATTCCTGCCACACTCTTTCTGCGCTTAAGTTTTCAAGCATAGCGTCAGCAACCATATTTTTGCAAAGCTCAAAAGTTTCCGCCGTCGGCTTAAAATCGAGCTGCGCGGCAAAGCGACAAAGCCTTAACACACGGAGCGGATCTTCCACAAAATGTTCGGGATCAACCGCGCGCAAAATTTTGTTTTGAATATCTTTTTGCCCGTCAAAAGGGTCAATATACGTCTGTGTTTTAGGATCATAAGCAATGGCGTTGCAGGTAAAGTCGCGCCGTGACAAATCTTCCTCAAGCGTCACATCAGGCGAAAAGACAAACTCAAAATCTGTATGTTTAACGCCTGTCTTGCGTTCAGAGCGCGCCAAGGCATATTCTTCCTTTGTTTCAGGGTGTAAAAACACCGGAAACCCGCGCCCAACTTCCTGAAACCCGTTTGCGCGCATCTCTTGAGGCGTTGCCCCCACAACAACATAGTCAGTATCTTGCGGGCAAATTCCCAAAAGACGGTCGCGTACGGCACCGCCAACTTGATAGATTTTCATTTGACCTCCGCTTTCAAGAATACAGGAAGTCCGCCAAAAATCAAGACTTAAAAATTAATCTTCAAAATCCATAGCGCCGGAATTAATGCAAAAACGCTCACCTGTTTCAGTCGGTCCGTCTTGAAAAACATGCCCCAAATGCGAACCGCACCGCGCGCACAAAACCTCCACCCTGTTCATGCCATGGCTGAAATCCGGCACCTCGCGCACACTTCCGGGGATAGCCTTATCAAAGCTCGGCCACCCGCAAGGCGATTGAAACTTGGCATCTGATTGAAAAATCGGGTTCCCGCAAGCAGCACAAACATAAGTGCCTTCTTCATCAAAATCAAAATACTTGCCGGTAAACGGCCTTTCCGTGCCTTTTTGCCGCAAAATCTGATATTCTTCAGCGGAAAGCTTATTTTGCCACTCCTTGTCGGAAAGATTCACAAGCTGATAGTTCGTACTGTGGCAAGTGGCGGCACCTCCTTGTTTTTCAAAATATTTCTGATGATAATCTTCCGCCTTATAAAATTTACCCGCCGGCACAACTTCTGTCACAATCGGCGCCGTCAAAAGCCCTGATTGATTAAGCCTATCAATAAGCTCTAAAGCGCTTTGTCTCTGATTTTCATTCACATAAAAAATAACCGAGCGATATTGCGTCCCGACATCGGGTCCTTGCCGATTTTGGGTGGTCGGATCATGCATATTAAAAAACACATTGAGCAAATTTTCATAGCTTACGACCTTATCATCATAAACCACCTTAACCGATTCGGCATAGCCGGTATCGCCTTGTGAAACGCGCTCATAAGTTGGGTTTTCAAGCACACCGCCCATATAACCGACTTCCGTTTCCGTCACACCCGGCACCTGATCAAACGCCGCCTGCACACCCCAAAAGCAACCCGCGGCAAAAAAAGCTTCCGACAAACTCATTTCATTCTCCTTTAAGGGGTAATATAGGCTTTATAAAAAGAATTTCATTAAGCCGAAGGTTGATTCATAATTTGAGAAAGAGAGTTCAGCTCTTGCGCACAAATTTCATGTCTGAGGCGCGCGTAAGCCTTGGCTTGAACGGGCACTTTTTGGCTTTGAAGCCAACGCTTGGTATAATCCATACATTTAAAGAGCACTTTATCATCTTTTTGCCCATGAAACAGATAAACATCAGGGCGCGATTTTATTTGAGCCTCAAGTGCCTGATTCGCCGCCGCCAAGCCCGAAAGTACAAAGCAGCCTTTGAGTTGACGCTCACGGATTAAGGCCGTCCAAATGGCAAGCATAGCCCCTTGTGAAAAGCCTGCAATGTATGTGTGCGCGTCATCCAAACCATATTTTTTCTGCACTTTATCAATATAGGCATTCACCTCACGCGCAGTTGCCGACAAAACAGGCGCCGCCTGCTGATAAATTTGGGCAATTTCTTCAACAGTTGTTTCTTCCTGAAGGCGTTTTCCTTCGGCGTCAAAACCCGAAATTTTATACCAACTCTTGCGGTTTTGTTCTTTATCAGAGTGCATTTTGCCTTGCGGCGCGGCAATAACAAGCCCCTTAACCACATCGCACAAGCTCTGATAAACAGGCATCATTTCTGAGAGGGTGTTATTATAGCCATGCAGAAAAATCAAAAGTTTTTTGGGCTTTTGAGCATGCGTAAAATATCGGCTATAAAACTCGGACACAGACTCGCTCCTTTTAATCTGCGCCGATTTTATAAAGAGATGGTTTAAATTTGATTAATAAAGGTTTCTCGCCCCTTTTGCCACACTTTACGCATAAGCGTTGAAAAGGCAAAATTTTTCAAATCAGCAACCGGCACAAAAGCACCGTCAAGTTTGATGTTTTGTTGACATAAAACCATAATTTTAAGGCGCATATCAATATGCGTAAAGATATGCGAAACCTCAAAACCTGTATCCTGCGCTTTTTGAAATATCGGCTTTTCCGACCACGGAAACTCGTACAAGCCTGAGAGCAAGCCTTTTTCAACACGCTTACGGATATATACCGCACCTTTTCCGTCAGAAATTAAATAAACATAGCCCTCAAATTTTTTCTTGCCGATTTTAGATTTTTGCGGAATTTGCTCCACATCAGGCAGATTTTTACTCAAACACGATTCTTGCCATGGGCATTGATTGCATTTCGGATTTTTAGGCGTACAAACACAAGCACCCAAATCCATAATCGCCGAGGCATAATCGGCGGGATGACGCACATCTGTTAAGGCTTCCGCTCGTTTCCTAATTTCGGGCATCATCTCTTCAACAGGTTTTGTAAAATGATAAAGCCTGCTCATCACGCGGATAACATTTCCATCCACCACGGTTTCGGGCTTATTAAAGGCAAGCGCCAAGTAGCTTGCTAAAGTGTAGGCGCCCAAACCCTTAAGCTTAGAAGCTTCTGCCTTATCATCAGGAAAGCGCCCCTGATAATCATAAAAAACGGCTTTCGCCGCGGCGTGAAGTGAGCGTGCGCGGGCATAATAACCCAAGCCTTGCCAATAAAGATAAACCTCTTCAATCGGCGCTTCCGCCAAAGACTGAAGCGTCGGAAAGCGGTACATAAACCGCTCAAAATAACTCAAAACGGTTTTCACGGTGGTTTGCTGAAGCATAATTTCCGAGACAAGCACCACATAAGGATCGGGGTGCGCCCCACCTTTATGCCGCCACGGTAAATCGCGCCCGTTTTGAGCATACCATACCATTAATTGTTTTGTTAAAGCGTTCTCATTCATACGCACGCTTATAACCGTTTTTTAAAAGCTTGTAAAGAAGATAAAATTATCTTTGCAAAAACGCCTATCTTATAAAACGCTCTAATTTTTATAAAAAATTTTAAACACAGGGATGCCACATATTTTATAAATGACATAGCCTTTGCGATTCATTCTTTTGGAAAATAGAATGTGTTTGAAACATTCTTTCATAATAGCGAAAATATAGACTTGATGATTACAGACATCTTTAATAATAAAACCTTGCGCCGTCACCACATAACCCAGAAGTCTTTCCACCGCATGCGCCAATTGCCCGCCATGAACTTTAGCTGAAGAAGATTCAAAATCTGAAATTTTAAGCTTTAATTTTTGCAAAGGTTTCAACAATTTTGCACGACAAATAAACACTGTCCCCGCAACAAAGGTAAAAGACTGTGTTGTAAGCTTTAGTTTTTGAAGCAGCTTTAAAGCCTGCTGATGTGCGACAATATCTGATTCCTGACTAAAAGAAAGAAACCTAAAATCGCTCGTCATCCCCAAAAGCGGATTTTGTTCAAAGGCTTGAAGCGTTTTTTCAAAATTTTCTTGAGTAGCACAAAAATTTAAAAGATAACGCCGCCATTTTGCGCCTGATACATCAAAGGCACCCAAGCGTGCCCCCAAACGCAAATTTCTTTTTGTATGCAGCTTCACAACATACGAATATTGATCTAAATTAACCTGATTTAAAACTTCTATAAAAGGTCCGCAATCATACCCTCTGTTTTCAACAATCCGGATATGCACATTGTTTGCATTTTTGAATTGGGGGGGGGTAGAGAAAGTCCGTCGAATATCATTTTCAATTTCTAAATCGTGCTTAACCATCGTGACATAAAGCTCAAAAGGATATTGAGCAACATTTAAAACATATTTTTTCAGTTCCGGCCACATTTCCGGATAAAATATATGGAGACAAACTAAAATCGGTTTCATAACAACTCTTTCAAAATTAAAGCCCATATTCGCATAATTATGCTTGCACTTTAAACCCAAAAAGTTAAAATAGCGCAAACAAAGGAAAAAATTTATGGAACAATATCCCGAATTTACAGTCAGTCAAATTTCGTTTGCCATCAAGCAATGCGTAGAGCAAACCTTTGGTTTTGTGCGCGTTAAAGGCGAAATTTTTGGTGCCAAACGCGCCGATTCGGGGCATTGGTATCTTTCGCTTAAAGATGAAAACGCAGTTTTGGCGACGGTTTGCTGGAAAGGCGTGGCGCAAAGTTTGAGCGTGAAGATAGAAGACGGCTTGGAAGTTGTGGCGCAAGGCCGTATCACGACTTTTGCCGGCAAGTCTTCTTATCAACTGGTGATAGATCGCCTTGAAGTGGCAGGCACCGGCGCGCTTTTAAAGCTTTTGGAAGAAAGAAAGCAACAGTTTTTAAAAGAAGGCCTCTTTGATGAGGCGCACAAAAAACCGATTCCTTTTTTACCGCAAACCATCGGCGTTGTGACAAGCGCCTCAGGCGCCGTGATTCGCGATATCATTCATCGCGTGACGGACCGTTTTCCCACGCGCATTGTTGTTTGGCCGGTACCCGTTCAGGGCGAAGGCGCTGCAGAAAAAATTGCGGCAGCGATTCGCGGGTTTAACGCCTTGCCTGAAGGAAGCGCCCTTCCCCGCCCAGATGTTTTGATTGTGGCGCGTGGTGGCGGCAGTTTGGAAGATTTATGGGCTTTTAATGAAGAAGTAGTGATTCGCGCGGTTTATGACTCTAAGATTCCGCTCATTTCCGCTGTCGGGCATGAAACCGACACCATGCTGATTGATTATGTCTCCGACAAACGAGCCCCAACACCAACGGGCGCGGCGGAATTTGCCGTACCTGTAAAAGCAGATCTTCAAATGCGGCTGAACACGTTGGACACACGGCTCAAAAATGCCATACTCCGAATGCTAAGCGAATACAGAGAACGTGTGGACGGTTTGGCGCGGGGCATTCCGAATTTGCGGCAAATTATGGAAGAAAGCCGTCAAAAACTTGATGAAAAACTTGGACGCCTGAAAAATGCGCAAAACAACTATTGGCAAAATAAAAAACAACAGTTGGCGCTTGTGGGCTTAAAACCTTATTACATAGAAAATATTTTAAAAACAGCCCAAGAACGTTTGGAAAATATGGTCAAGCGTCTTGAGTCGGTATCGGTAGAAGCGGTTTTAAAGCGTGGTTTTGCATGGGTGACAGATAAGCACTTCAAAACGCTTTATACATCAAGCCAAGCCGCCCGTAGTGGCGAGCTGAACGTGCGCTTTGCCGATGGCATTGTCAAAACAAAAGTGGTGGAGACGCGAGATGCGCAACAGTTTGATTTGTTTGATAATTAGTTTTTTAGCTTTCAGCACGGCTCAAGCCGCTGAAATTGAAATTTGTGGCAAACTGGCAGAGGGCGAGCTTGTGCACCTTAAATCCGCCACCGCCACAAAGGCGTTTGCAGAAGGCAGAGAATATACCTTCATTGACGGCGGCGCATGGTTGACGTTTCCGCGCGATGCAAAAGCGATTGATTTAAAGGTGGTTTTTAATAATGCTGAAGAAAAGACTTTTCATTTAGATGTTGCACCCACAAAATGGGATATTCAAAGCATTAAAGGCGTTCCGCAACGCAAAGTCACGCCACTTGCCGCCGATGAAGCGGAAATTAAGCGCGAGCAAAAAGATGTCGGCACAGCTTTGAAAAGTTTTGATGTTTATGCCAAAGGCTGGCAAAACGGATTTATTTTGCCTGTGGACGGCGTGATTAGCGGACATTTTGGGAATCAGCGCATTTTTAACGGCACACCCAAAAGCCCGCACAGCGGAACAGATATTGCTGCGCCCGAAGGAACACCTGTTAAAGCCGCCGGCGACGGTAAGGTGCTTTTAAGCGGTGGCGATTATTTTTACTCGGGCAATATCATCATCGTAGACCACGGTGGCGGTTTGCAAACCATTTACGCGCATTTGAAAGAAACAAAAGTGCAAAAAGGCGATGCGGTCAAAAAAGGGCAAGTGATTGGGCTTGTTGGTAAAACGGGGCGTGTCACGGGGCCGCATTTGCATTGGGGTGCCTCGGATAACAACGTCCGCTTCCGCCCACATGCTTTGTTGGAAGTAAATGCACAAAATTGCAAAATTTATCAAGATGAGGAAAAAGAATAATGACAACCACACAACTTATCAGTTTAGGTCTGGTTCAAGGTTTAACGGAATTTTTGCCGGTTAGTTCGTCGGGGCATCTCATTTTGTTTGGCAAATTCGGCGCATTTGCCGACCAAGGGATTGGGGTGGACATTGCCTTACATATCGGCTCGCTTGTGGCGGTGCTGATTTATTTTCATAAAATAATTGCCGAAATGTTCAAAGGGCTTTGGCAAAAATACTTTTTACCGAATTTCAAAAATGCCGGCAATCGCTTGGCATATTTATTGTTGGTGGCGTCTTTGCCGGCACTTTTCGTTGGTTTTTTCCTGCGCAATTATGGTATGGAAAGTTTCAGAAACCCAAAATTAATTGGTTGGACGATTTTGCTTTACGGCTTATTGTTATGGGTAGCGGATAAATATGGGCAAAATAAAAGAAATATGAAACAGCTCAACGTTTTAGACGCGTTTTTCATTGGGTGCGCGCAATGTTTGGCGCTCATTCCTGGCACAAGTCGCTCGGGCATTACCATAACCATGGCGCGCTTTTTGGGTGTGAGCAGAGCGGAAGCCGCCAAATTTTCAATGTTGCTTTCCGTGCCCACCATTTTTGCCGCCGGTGTTTTAGAGGGGTGGCGCTTATTTTGCCGCGGCGATACGGCGCAAATTTTGTTAGCGGCGGACGCGGCATTTTATTCGTTTATTTTTTCGTTTGCGGTTATCTTTTTGATGTTAAAATGGTTGCAACGGTGGAGTTATTTGCCTTTTGTAGTGTACCGCGTGATTTTGGGCATGGCTTTGCTGATGTATGCTTACGGAATTTTTTAAAAGAAAGGCTTGACAAGAACGCAATTTTTTTTTAAGAAAAGAGCAATGCTCTGATGGCGGAATTGGTAGACGCGTAAGTTTCAGGTACTTATGGGAGGTTTCCCGTGGAGGTTCAAGTCCTCTTCAGAGCACCAAAACGAAAATCCCTCCTAACGGAGGGATTTTCGTTTTGGTGGAGGGAACGCGTCCGCCGCCATCAGTCATTCTGAGGCGCAGCCGAAGAATCCAGGACAACAAACTCATCCTTATTATCATCACAAAAAGTGCCGAAAGAGAAAGGCTTTTAATTATTGTACCACTTCCCAATTACCCGAATTTGGAATCTCTGATAAAAGTGTGGTGGTGGCTTTTTTTGGATGATATGTAACACCGTTTAGCACAAGCGTATTAGCCGTGTTGTTCGCCGTAACATCAGCTGAATCTAGCTTTTGGTTCCCTTCTACAATTAATTTGGCAGGAGCATTTTCCGAACTTTCAAACTTGATATGTGCAATACCCGAGCCAGGTCCAAATAATAAGCCTTTGAATGTTAATCTAAGCTCTGCGTTATCCTTTAAACGAATTGTGGGATATGCTACCCCTGAATTAGCCCAAAAAGCATAATTTGTTGCATTCAAGTGAATATTTGAATTTTCAAAAGTTAATGTATTGCTATTTCCCGCACTAACCCCGCGGGTTGTAACTGTACCATGAGAATTAATAAAATCGGCATTGTTGTAAAAACCATCACTTGAAGACCCTCTTGTTGTGATACTGATGTCTGCATTTTTAAATGTTAAAGAAGATGCGCGATTCAAAGTATAAAACCTTTGTGTCTCAAAATTTGCCGTAAATTTACCGCTAATTTCGTAGTTTCTGCCACTCAAAAGAAACGTACCTACACTTGCTTTAGTATCGTCAGATTTTACTTCAACTTGGACATTTTGAAGCGTTGATTTAGAAGCTGTTGTCTGTAAAAAAACTTGTAAAGCATACTGCGTTTCGGTCTGATTATGCTTGATAAAAATGTTTTTAAAGCCTGTGTTATTATTTAAGGTATAAACATTAAAACCTTTATTACCTGATGATTGAAGCGTATGCCCGCCGCCGTCAATAATGGTGTTTTGGGCAAGGGTTATGCCTTGATTGAGCGGAATTGTGATGTCGTTTTTCATGGTAATGAGCTTGCATTTACCGGATTCAGCGAGGTCTTTCAGCTCGTCATAGTTTGTGGCAATGCACGCTTTTTGACAAAGCGTCATTTTGGAGTTGCCTTTACATTCGATGAGGTCAGCGCACAACGTGCTTTTGTCCGATTCTGTAAAACCCATTTTGGCGCAATCGTACTGCACACAAACCTTATAATTCTGATCAAACGGGCAGTACATATAACCATTATCCGCACAATTCTGATCTGGTTCAGTGGAATAACCTAAACTCGCGCAATCCGGCACTTTCTCACACTCCATCGCATTCGCAACGTTTGTAAATAATAAAGCCAACAAAAACATCAAATATCGCATTTTCTTCTCCTTAACTTGCAACCAACTCCGTCCGTCACTCTGAGCTTTGACGCGACAGCGTCATTCGCGAAGGATCCAGTCCTCCCCGTCCGTCATCCTGAGCTTTGACGCGACAGCGTCATTCGCGAAGGATCCAGGAAAAAAGTAGCTAATTTGTTATCCTGGATGCTTCACTTCGTTCAGCATGACGGTTTGGAGTGTGTTCCACTCCTTTCCTGACGTTCAATGGCTGTCGAATCACATCAATTTAAAGGTACCTTTAAACGCAACACTTTTTAAAATTTTAGAACCTTGATTCTGCTTGATTTTTTATTATTGACAAAGGCACTTTTTTAAGGTACCTTTAAATTGCTCTAATGGAGAAAAAAACGTCCGAAAAAATCGGACGTTTTTTTAATTTTCTCCCATGCAGAAGGAATGCGGATAATGAGGCGAATAGAAGCAAAAAAAGAAGGTTTGGAATTCCAGTGCGCGAGGATAAAAACAACCCCAACGGGTTGTTTTTACCACAAGCGGCGTAGCTTTGTTAAAATTGCTAGGGAGCGGTAGCGACCGTGGCAGGTTTTACAAAGCAAGTGGAGCCTATAAAAACAACAAAAGTAATTGTTGTTTTTTGGGCGACATCACGCGCATATTCGCTTGCGAGGTACCGACAGGTGCCAAAGCAAGCGTTACAGAGCGGTGACCGAAGCGAGTTAGCGATTGCTCGAAGAGCAGAGCTTAGGAGCAAGACCGAAACGAGTTAGGGTTGCCATTTCTGGCAACCCTTATGAGTAAGACCTAAGCGTACGTGAATTTCAAACCTTCGACTTTTTGCGATTAGGCGCCCATTAGACGCGTTCCCATTAATGGTCGGGACTATAGGATTCGAACCTACGACATCTTTCTTGCTCTGTAAGCTTTGCGTTCATCGCAAAGCTAACGACGCTTCGGTCAAAGAATCTGTAACGCTCATAAACTTCGCTCTCACTTGTTTCTTCGCGAACAGCTTCTATTTAAAATCACAAAAGCTTCCACTGGAAGCTTTTTTAGATTTTAACCCAAAGCAAGCGCTTAATGGTCGGCGACATCTAGGGAAAATCCCTACTTTGATACCGCCTCACTTTCATTTAGACATATTATAGCGATATAACCCTGATAACACAAGGCGTTTCTCAGTTTTTACAAACCATATTTTTACCTAGAGGGTTGATTTTCCACCCAGTGTGAACACCCACTCATTTTTCGCGGAAGATTGAAATAACCTTATAAAATATAGACTTTTATCAATTGAAACTCAATATTACAACCATTGTAGCTGATTTTACGTCTTATGCATTTAAATAAATCATTCAAATAGTGTATTATATCTTTTTTCAATATTTTTCAGTATTTTTTCATAAATATCAGATGAAGTAAGCTCGTTTTTATTAAGTTGATCGGCCAAAATATGACTGTCTTCTATAATATTTAAAAAAGTTCTTTTCATCTCTTTCATCATGCTTGTAGCATTCAGGTTCAATTGTGTAAAAAGAGCTATCCAATCCTTTTTATGAAGAGAATCATAAGTGCCTTTACCATTTATAGTCATTGCAATATCATGACTTACAAGTTTTCCGGGATACACATCAACTGATACCAAATCATACGCCGGAGATAAAATGACCTTATTATTTTTATCCAAATGTATAAAAGAAAAATTCTTAGCATGAGCATCTGTATTACCAACCAGATAATTAAAAATCAGAAGCTTTATAAATTTATATCCGTCTGTTGCTTTTTGACTGGAGTACTGTGTAATAGCACTGTATATTTGCGGCAATTTCGGCCCGCCGTCAGATTGGTATTTTTTACGACTCAAATATCCTAACACCTGGCAAAAATCTTCTTGATGAATACGTTCAATCTTCCCGTTCAATGATTTTCGATCATAACGATCAATTTCCAGATATTTTCTTCCATCAACAACTTTCAGTTCTACATCTATTGCGTCATTAAAGAATTTTTTTGCCAATGTCATACAAAACAACTCATTTTCAAGAAGACCATCAAAATGCTTATTGGTAATTTTGATAATATGTGTTGTTGGATGTTCATCATCAGAACGGTAATATTTGCCATCACCTGCTTTATAAACAGCAAATTTCGATTGCGCTCCGGCCAGAGATAAACGCGGTGCATTTTCCATACCTGTTAATAAAGGATTTGTCGGTAAATTATCTATAATTTTTGAAAGCAGTACATGATCAATCTCTTTCAATGGAGTATCTATATAAATTTTTGGCTCATCTGAATATAAAGAAACAGCTCCCGCACAATCACCGCCTATTTGATTTAATATAGAAAAGGTATTTTCTTCAGAGATGTGAAAATTTTTAGAAATAAGGCTTAAAGCATCTCCCTCAGGAGTCAAATTATCAAAAAATGGTTCTGCATAAATCGGTTCATATATCGTTTTACGCACAGGCATTCTGACAGACAGAGGGGGAGCATCATCTTCGTACTGAAATTCTAGACGACCTAATGAATCTTCAGATAAAATTCCTGCTTTTTGACCATATAAATATACATTTAATCTTCTTACCATGAATTACTCCTCAATATCTGCAACGCTTAAATTTAGCCCTAAAATCCATGCCACATACAGTGCTTTTTCCAATTCTATCGTAGGCTTTCCTCTTTCCAGCTCACCTATAAATCGCGGACTGACATTCGCTACCGCAGATAACTGAATTTGTGTTAATCCTTGTTTTTTTCTATATTCTTTTATGGCTTTGCCAAAACTTTTTGAATCTTGTATCTTCATTTTTCTTACCTCTTGGTAAGATTAGCACTTATTTTATAAAAAATCAACAAAAATCTTACCGATAGGTAACATTTTTATAAGATAAAACGAAGATAGCCAAAAATATTACCGAACGGTAAGAAAAGTGGAAATAAAACTTTAAAACCCAAACTTTCTTCTGGACTTTCAGTTTTTTCCAAGCATTCATGACGCTACCTAGAAAGGAAATGTCATGAAATTTAAAAAATATCAAGATATAATGCCAAGCAATAGAACCAATTTCACAATGATCTATTACTACGCAGCACGCACTTTAACCCAAATAGAAATCATTCTTAAAAAGGCGTACGGAACTACATTACCAGATCGTCCAAAACGACGTTTAGAGCGGATGCGCCATAAAATGGAACAAATGGTTGCAAGATATAAACAATGTGAAATCGACCTGAAAAAAGAACATCAAAAAATCAAGAAGCTAAAAGAAAAAGATTAATTAAAACTTGATGTATAAGCATATCAAAAAGTAAAACAGAATAATGCCATTTTTTGACACAGAACATGAAAATGTCGCTTTTATGGCGACCAATTTATCATAAATTATTGATAACCTTTCCCTGTAACTTATAATAGAAAGGGGAAAAACATGCAAAATCAAAGAAAATCGAGCAAGGCGGAAGTCGTTTTTGTTCTGGATCGAAGCGGCTCAATGGAAAATGTTGTTTCGGACACGATCGGCGGTTTTAATTCCATGATCAACAAAGAAAAGAAAAAAAATCCAAACGCGCTTGTAACCACAGTTTTATTTGACGATAAAATTGAAATACTCCATGACCGGATTGCAATTAATGATGTTCCGACATTAACGAAAAAAGAATATTATGCTCGCGGTTGTACGGCATTACTTGATGCCGTAGGAAGCTCAATCAAGCATATAAGCAACATTCACAAATATGCGCGGAAAAATGATGTGCCTCGGAAAACACTCTTTGTTATTACAACAGATGGTTATGAAAATGCCAGTCGCGAATACACGTTTCCTAAAATAAGGTCTATGATTGAGAAACAACAAGAAAGATTTGGTTGGGAGTTCTTATTTCTCGGCGCCAATATAGACGCGATTGCCGAAGCCAGTAAAATTGGCATCAGCCACAAATACGCTTCTAATATTATAAATGATAAAGAAGGTGTCACCATCTTGTATCAGTCTGTTTTAGATGCCGTGGATACTTGTTGTTCTTTAAATGCGGATGAAGCTTTGCCTGAGGATTGGAAAGAAAAAATTGATAAAGACTTGATAAAAAGAAAAAAGACCTTAACAAAAGCAAGTAAAGATAGCGATGGGAAAGTTTTTTAACACATAAGTAGGAGGACCAATGACTGATTATGAAATTCAAGAAAACTTTTTAAAGAAAGTTGCTCAGATGTATACAACATTTAGCGCCGATCCTATTGTGGATAAATTGGCCGCAAGATTTCACTATTCCTCTATGTGGGTATGTGATGAAATAAAATCTCGCACCGCATATCTTTACTACATCACAAGGAAACTTGAAGCCATGAAAAACTCATGTGTAAGATTTAACTTTGTTATGATGTACAAGCAAGGTGATGGTAAACCGGTGTTAATGTTTTCGCCAAAAACGCCTGATGGCGGTTATGGTGCATTTCTCGTTGAAAATAACAAATCCGGTAAAATCGCACGCATGGATTTAATGGCGGCCGAGTTATGTTCTCTCGGCTATAAAGATAAAGCTGCGTTTGAAGAATTTGAAAAAAAAAGCCCTTTAACAAGGGCTTATTTTGCACCTAATACTGGACAATCAAAAGAATCAAGGACTTCATTGACAGTCATTATATCATAAACCTTTTGCTTTATCAGATATTCCATAATAGTATCAAACTTTATGCTGTGCGAAATGGAATAGCCGGCCTTGTCCAATAATTCTTCAGTTTCCTCAAGATTAAGCTTTAGGCCGATACACAATGCAAAAACCGTATTTTTTCGTGGCTGATAGTCATCATTGCTTCGGATCTTTGAAAATAACCGGCGGTCAAGGTTCGCATTTTTATAGCATTCTGTTTCGGAGATACCTTTTTCTTTTATCATTTTAAACAGCGTTTGAGAGAATGTCGGCTCCATATCGCAAATGAGATCCGCTTCCAGGGGAAGTGCCGTCTGATAAAAGATTGTCGGCTCAATAGGAAGATCGTAATATGGCTGTTCAGCCGCAAGATTTTCATCAAGGTATTTTTGTATGTGCGCTTTTAATTCTTTGATGTTCATTTTGTTTCTCCTTATTCAAATATACTTTTTAATGTAAAAAATGCAATTAAAAAAGTATCATGCCATTTTTTGACACGAATTTGATTGACATTTAAAAAAAATAGAGTACAATGTGCTAGTTACTGTATGAACGGAGCCGGAAATGTATAAAAAGACACAAACGCTCAATGACTTGATTCTGTGGATGCAGGACAGAGATGATGGCGTTTCCTTGAAAGACATCATGGAAAAGTATGATGTTTCCCTCCGAACATCGATTCGCATGAAAGATGCTATTGCCGAAAAATATCCGCAAATTCAAGAAATAAGCGGTCGTTATAATACGAAACGTTGGCGTTTACCCAAAGGTACCGGCCACGAAATGGTCAATTTTTCAATGGAAGAAATCCACGCGCTCCAAAATGCTTCTAAGCTTTTAGCAACAAAGAGCATGATAGATTCCCGCTATATTGATACGGTTTTACATAAAATTAAGGCCATAATCGGTAATGATGCGGTGAACCGAATTGAACCGGATGCTGAAGCATTACTTGAGGCCGAAGGATACGCATTTCGCCCAGGACCAAAGATTATCATCAATACAGAGCACTTAAAGAAATTGCGCTATGCAATTATTGCGTGCAACCGAATTAAAATAAAATACGATTCTGCGCACAACAAGGACTGGCGCGAGCTGTTCCCTTATGGCTTTTTGTATGGAAATAAGCACTATTTAATTGCCTGGGATCCGGCAAAGCGCAAAATGTGCCATTTTAACCTGAATAAAATAAAGGAAATTGAGGTTTTAAACACCTATTTTAAGCGCGATCCTCATTTCTCGCTTAAAGAATTTAGTGAACAAGCTTTTGGCGTATATCAGGAAGAGCCCTTTGATGTAGAGTGGTTATTTGATGCCGAAGTTGCCGATTCGGCTCAGCAATACACTTTCCATCCCAAGCAAGAATCTACCCGCAACCCGGACGGCACATTGACAGTAAAGTTTAGAGCCGGCGGTGCACGCGAGATGGACTGGCACCTTTATACCTGGGGTGGTCATGTAAAAGTGATGAAACCGGTGGATTTTGAAGAAAGAAAGGCATATAAAAATGGAAATTGAAGAAATTCGTAAAAGTGAAAATATCGAATTAGCAAAATGCATAAAATCCTTTTACAATATAATTGAAAAAAAATGTTCTCGTTGTAATGCTCAATCATGTATGGGGTGTGTATTTAGTTCCGGAGAGATGATGTTTGATTGGTATCACATAGTACATCTACTAACAATACAAGATAATGATGCTTGCTTAAAAGGATTTAATATGGATCAAGAACAATTTGATCATTTTTTTAAAAAATTCAAAGAAATGTATGCTAAATCAAACAACAAATAGATGCAAACCAACAAAGAAAGACTTAAAGAAATTGAGTGACGTATAAAGGAACTCAACGAGGAATTACAGCGGCTTTATAATTTAGCATATCTCGTCGATATAAAACAAGACGGAATGAAAATGGTCATGACCTTTTGCCAAGGCGATAAAATGTTCACAATTGAAGCTGTGCGGATTATTTCCGGCGGTAAAGATATATCTAAACTAATCCCAAAGCCTTAAATGCCGCATCCACAGGGTCAGCATAGAAACTTGTTTGGAATTTTCCAAAAAGTTCACCCGGGACAGACGGAATGTCCTTAACGCTTGACATTGGCAAGAGGATTTTCTTGGCTCCAGCATCAAAGGCCACCTGCAAGGTTTCGGCCAAATTGCTGACCGGAGTTATATTTCCACCCAAAGTCATACTACCTAACACAACCATTTGTGGTTCAAGAGGACGACCTGTTGCAATTGAAGCCAACGCAATAAAGCTTGTTAAGCTCATTTCTAAAGGTGTGCCGGTATTGTGGAATTCCACAAAATGAATATGGTATTCATGGTTTTCCGGATTAATCGTCGACATCAAGCGGCTTGCATTCGCTTTGAAGTAGTCAAAGGCAACCTTTACAGCTTCTTTAGGTTGGGTGTTGGAACCCATTCCTGAGATAATCAATTTTCCATTTCCATTTGTCATTTGGGTTTCTAACCGGTACAGTCCCAAATGGCTTGCTGTCGCCCCCGTAGCAACTGTGTATAAAATACCGGCCTGAAGCTGTCCATCAGGAATTAACGTATCGCCACCTTGTTCAGGAACTGATACAAATTTCTCTTCAAGCGTTTCTTGATCAATATATGAGAAATGGACATCATAAAATTCCATACCGCCGATTTTCTTTAACTGTTCCTTTACTCTGCGGCGGGTTTCTAATGCATAAATTAAGCAACGTTCCACCGCATCTTTTGTATAGTCACCTGCTGGATATAAGAGTTTAAGTAAACCGGACACAGTATGACGTACAGCTATCGCATCACGTTGATTGAGGTTGTTTCCGAGTTTGAAATATTTATCGATTGCATCAGAGAAGTTCCGTTTGCGCATCTCTCTCATAAAGCCGGAGAAGTAATCAACGATAAATCCGTATTGATTTGTGAAGAATTCCGGACGCATCTTAGGAATTTCCCAGCCAGGGATATATGCGTGAAACCTGTCAAAGAATGCGCTGTCAATCATGGTTTCCGGGAATGGTGCTAACAAATGGCTTGTTTTAATCAAGACATCAACAGGCTGATTGATATTTCCCACAAAGACCATACCGGCATTTGCAGAAATCGAATCACGGCCACGTGCAAATGATCCTGAAGCCATGTAGTCTTTCATGATCTGAACGCCGTCTTTCTCTTTGAAATTTATTCCTGCTACTTCATCAAATGCAACGACATCCCACAAGCCCACAAGTCCAACAGTCCTTCTGCCCATGTTGTAGAAAAGGTTTGCAACTGTTGTTTGACCGCCTGATACTAAAATACTGTTCGGGCTGATTTCTTTATAGATGTGACTTTTACCGGTTCCTCTAGGACCTAATTCACACATATTATAATTGTTTTCAATGAATGGTATCAAACGGCAAAGCAAGTGCCATTTTACTCTCTTTTCAAGGTTTGCAGGCTCCATACCGCAAGAACGCATTAAAACATCAATCCATTCGTCCTCAGTAAAGGCTTTGCGCCCCTCAAAAATACCTGTTAAATCCATATTCGGCATTTGAATTGGGCGAACATCTGTAATTGCAAACGGAGAGCCTTTTTTATTGTCATCATCAAAAAGGTATTGGATATTGATAATGCACCAAATGCCGCCAACGAGTAACTTCTCATATTTTCTAACGAAACTATCCGGAATATAAACACCTTTTAGACCAACATTTGCCAGTAATGCCTCATAGCAATCTTTTTTCTCGTTTAATTTGACTTCTACCTTATCAATAATTTTATAATTGCCACTTTCTTTAATTGTGGACTTTACTTTTTCTGCTTCATCCGGGCGTACGTAGTTCTCTGCTAATACTTTTTTAACTCGATCTAAACCCTCGCGAATTACATCCTCATCATCAGATGCACAATACATCCCCAATAGATATTCCAACACATAAATAGGAACATTCGCACCTTCTTTAATTAACTTAGTCAAGTCCTTACGCACCACACGGCCCGCAAAGTTTTCATTTAGCAAAGTATTTAAGTTTTTATTTTCGTTAGAAGTCATTGTCATACACCAGATCTATTTTAATGTTTACATCTTGAGCCACCACACCGTTTTCCTTGATCAGGCGCAATGAATATGGGTTGTCTTTATTATAAGAACGATTTACCAAAGTCAAGGTAACAGTTTTATAACGATCATCCATACTGTTCGACTTACTGTCAAATGTAACGGTTTCAATGTTTGTTACAGGTTCATCACCATCGAAAACACCGATTTTAAGTGTTACTGCTCTGTTTCTGTCGCTCACTGGCTCAGTTTGAACGAGTTGGAATTTTTGAATTTTATTTGTGAAACGTTGAGAGTTTCCGAGCAAGGATACTTCAACATCTCTGAGCCTTGTCGTTTCTCTGCTTTTTTCTGATTTCAGCTGTCTGATCTGAAGCAAAGGAACAACACATTCTTGAGGCATGGCCCCACCATGTACAAATCGAGAGCCACCTATAAAATTATATAAACTCGGGCCTTTTGGTAGGTTAAATACAACTGAATCCGTTGTGTCGGCAGTTATATCTGTTGTAGAGTGTATAGAATTCTCCGACTTTTTAATATCGCGGCCGATTACATAGCGTTTTTTAGAAATATACGCTTTATCGAAAGCTTCATCTGACCGATTTATCTCATTCGGCTTTGAATACTGGAATAAAAAACCATGATCAGCGGTCACAAAAATGTTATATGCACTTAAATTATTAACCAAATGAATAATCATGTCACGGGTTTTTGAAAGGCTTTCCGTGACGGCATTAAACGTGTTTTCTTCCGTTTTTAGAGCATCACCGGTTGCATCAATCAAGTTGTGATAAATGTAAATCAAATTATAAGATTTTACGAACTCACGTCCACCTTCACGACCTAAATTAAACAAATCTTCCATTTTAATAGCGGTACCGTTATATGGTTCAAGGAATACCTTTCTTTGTTCCAAGCTCATGGTCGGTTTGTCATCAATGACAACTTCGCCTTTGTCATTGTAGTTAAGCGATTTATGTGGCAGTAAAGCGGCCATGCCTAAAGCTGTGTAAGATGGCAAAACACCAAGCATTGAATCCAGTTCGGCTTTCATTCTGTATTGCGAATTGATCATGTCAGCCAGCTCGTTTGCAACCTCGTAGCGCAAACCATCGCTGATAATAACAAAAACCTTTTTATCCTTTTCAAGGATTGGTTGCACATACTTTGCAAAGAAGTCATATTGGTTGTATGCATCGCGAACTTTCCAGTTCTGTGTCAGTGCGATATTAATGGTTTTATTTACTTTAATACCAAGATTTTCAATGTATTTATTGTTATAAATGTTTTCAACATAAGTCTGAAGCTCTTTCAAAACCTCAATCCCCTTGCCGGTAACATATTGAATTGCTTCAACGGCTTTACGGTAAAGCGTGTCAATTTTATACAATTCTTTCGTGTAAAGCGTGTAAACTGTATCAAAATCCTCTGCTTGCAACAGTGACTGAATATTATTTGTTGCAACTGTCAAATTTGAAATATTCAAAATTGCATCGTATAGATGATTATATATTGATCGAGAAGCAACATTTGTATCACGCAAAGCTTTATTGGCCCAATAACCATCCAAGCGAGTCTTTATCTCAGAAACTAGTTCTTTATTATCAGTTATTTCCACCGCATGCAGAACATAATCTTTCATGTCCATAATGATGCGGCGTTCTACCTGTTGGAAAGTTTTGATATTTAACAATAACTTTAAAGACAATTCGCTAATCCAATTATCGATAGATAGTTCCTCGGCAACCTTTGATGATAAAATATCATAAAATTCGTAATAGCGGTTGCTTTCACGCCATTGATTAAGACAGATATATGCATTGTATTTGTTTTGTAACATCAAACCCTTTATGGTTGTTGGATATGGGGCTTGCTGCAGTTGAAATAGAAAATCAGATACAAATAAGCGCAAAACAAAATCTTTTAATGTTGGATTTTCCGACTCATATCCGAATTGATTTGCAATTAACTTCCAAAACGGTTTATCCATATCCATTTTTACAATATCATTAAAGCAAGCAGAATTAACATCCAACAAAAATTTATCATCACTGACCCACTCACTAAGCATTGAAATCAAAATTGAGAATATGTCTGCTTTATCTGATTTAGCCAGGATTGAAATAATTTTTAAATCCATATCTTTTTCTTCATCGCCCGGCAACAGGATTGCTTTGAATTTATCAAACCGAGCGTTGCTTTTAAAGAACTTTAATCTATTTGAAAAATAAGACAATAATTCTTGGCGATTTGCTAATCCTAAATTGTTCAGGATCACGGATGATTTGTCGGCTTTGAAACAAATCGCATATTTTGAAACATCAATAAACCAGTCCTTTTTGACATCAGCCGGCTTTGAATATGGTGCATAGAGCAAGAATTTTTGTTCCGGCTCATCAACATCCATTGTCACACGAACCTTAAAGTGCGGAGTTTCTTTCAGGTTTAGAACCTTAACACCATCAATTTCCGGAAGACTGTCGGCAAACTCGGCATTGTCATCATACCAAAGAACAATTCTGTTCTTTTCAAAAAACTCCTCTAAGGACTGTTTTATTTGACTTTCATCCATGTTTATTTCCCCACAATCTTCTTGCTTTCAGCCAAAAGGTTAGCAAATTTGGCATAGTTTACCTTAACGCCATCATCCAAGTCCATTTCAATGCGCTCATTGATAGCGTGGTTGATGACATCATCATAATTAACCAATTCATGTTTCTGTTTAGTTAATTTATCGATCTGTTTTTCAATTATTTTGCGACTTGCCGTAGATTCAGCCAGAGGCAGATCCTGTTCCAATTTTGCCAACGTGGCTTCAAATTTACTCAACAATGGTACAATAAATTCCATACGGATTCGGGCCAATGTTTGTGCATTCATTCTGTGCATATAGACCAAGCATTCGAAAGCCTTTTCTTTACCGGAACTAAACAGCCAGTAAATCGGGCGGTTTTTATATGTTTGTAAGTGATCTTTATAGAAGTCCTTGGTTATGTAACGACGAATAACATCAACCGAGGTTTCTGTTGGCTTTTTATCCAACGCATCAGCTATAAATTCAAGGTTTTCAGCAAGCGTATCTTCCCCCCAAACTGTTTTCACAAACTTCACAAAACGTTCAACAGCATCCTCTTCCGGGAACCATGCTGTATCCGTTACTGGGATAATCCCGTCATTGTCTGCCGGGTATGTTTTGTAATCTGCCGGATTAAAGCCTTCACCTTTTTCGTTGGCATAAACTAAACCATCTTTATCAAGAGAATAGCGGCCCATCATGCACCCGATTGCGTAGGAAATCAGTTCTTTGACACTGTCGCTTTCAAAACGTTCTTCCAATTCAGCATCCGGCGCATTTGATTTATAACGATAGCGCGGGTTTACTGTAAGAGTGATTTGTTCCATTGGAACATCCGGTGTTAATTCATCCTGCAGGCCATATGCCTTAATAAACAGTTCATTGTTTTCTTCTTCCAATGCCAAAGTTTCGGCTATATCTGCCGCATTCTGCGTACGCCATGCTCGATATGATTTAGCCAATGTCTCTTTTTTGAAAGTATCCGACAATATTGGCAAGCGTTCAAAATTCCACGAAGTTTCAAAAGAATCCCAATCTAAAATAGATGTTTTTACCAATATATTTGTATTATAATCTATAGAATTTTTTATTTTATAATCAAGGATTAGAGGTGTTGATGCTAATGTTACTAAATTATAATCCAAAGTTGGTGCAGTAATTTTATACAATTCATTTATTATTTTGGTGTTTACACAAGCTAACATATAAAGAATATTTGTATCATCAAAAACGTAAAATAAAGGTCCTTTACTATCACATAAAAATCCTGTATCACAATATCTAGCATTAAAAGCTCCACCAGTTAATGCAGTCCAAGAAAAACCTTTTTTAAAATAAAAAGATTGATCCCTTAGTCGATAATTGTTATTATTTCCTGAATATGCTATGTCATATCCTTTATTTTGCATATTCACAACAAAAAAATGATTTCCATACCATTTTCTATACTCACCTCCTTTATTATAAGGATACCACTTTACTTTTTCCGTTACTGTTTCAGAGACATCTGTAGCATGAAAATTGGTCCTTTGATTTGATACTTCAAACCACCATCTCATAAAAACATCATTATTTCCTGTTAAAATTCCAGATTTTGGTTCTCCATAAGAGGATAAATTTATGCCGGAAAATAATGACTTCACTTTGTTACTTACCCAATAAGCAATTGGACAACCAGGAATCTTCGAAAAATCATCTTGCTTGCAATCATACATGTATTTTTTATTTTTCAGATTATTTTCTTTCTCTACGTCATCACCATCAATTAAGCGCAAATACCTTCCTCTATAATTAGGTGTGAGTTTTTTTCTAAAAACAAACGAGGTTGTTTGAACAATTTCGCCAGATATTTCTCTAAAAGCTCTTGGGCCAAGATGTGCCATTGTTAGGATTGTCTTTTGACTTAACAAGTCATGGCGCATTTGTTCAAATGAAGATAAAAACATCCAAGATTGCATGGTAACCATGGCATTATAACCATAATTCTTAATTAAGTGGAAACCTTGCTCTATAAACATTGCAAATAAATCAGCCTTTGTATTTGAAAAATTTAAAGATGCAAATGCCTTTAATAAAGCGTTATGATATTTAGCTCCCATATATGGCGGATTTGCCACCACGATATCATATTTCTGCCCCAAGAATTCAGCCATTTTAATGAATGGTTTTACTTCCATGGCGGCACGTTGTTGGAACAAATTGCTACCGAGTATAAGCTCATCAATTTGCGCTCTTAAAGTCGGTAATTTTTTCGTTAGTTCAGGATCAATTTTAATTAAACTACCATATGTTTTAGCATCCGTAAATGTTTCTAACAATTGTACAACTGAAGACTTATCGTTAACTTTGCGGGATTCGATCAGAGTATTTGCAATCGGTTCAATATTTAGCGAATTTGTTTCTTCAATATCAATAATGTTTACTTTGATTTCCTTATCTAATAGGCGCGGATTATCTTTGACGGCTTTCATAGCCACCGCAAATGATGCCAATTGTGCCGCACGCTTATCAATATCAATACCATACAAATTCTTTGTAATGATTAACTCCGGAATATCGCGGCGATTATAGCCACGCTCGGTGTATATTTCTTTTAATAAATCATAGGCTTCAACCAAGATATGGCCCGACCCGCACGCCGGATCCAAGACTTTTAATTCTTCCGGATTTATACGTTCATCCTTGATTTTATCCAATTCTTTTTGAACTTCCGGATCCTGTTTGGCCGGTTCGATGTAGTATTCCATTTTGGATTTAAGCGGCGAATTCGGATATGTTTCTAACCACTTGGAACCAAGGGAGTTTTGGATCATATATTTTACAATCCAATTCGGTGTAAACAATTGCGTGACGGCCGGTATTTCTTCTTTTTTATAGGCTTTGCCGGCTTCCATCAGTTTGTCCTTTTGTTCAGAGATATAGAACTGATACAACCAACCGACAACCTCAATCTCTTCAAAGTTTGCCGGATCCAGCGCGAGCATTTTTGCACGCACGCTATCACTTGCCAACAAATTACCCGGCATCAACAATGCTGTGGCATCATCAATTTTTTCGAACAAGAATGGCATGGCCTTATTTAAGGCCGCAAATTGAGTTTGCAACAAATAAGCATACAATTCTTCATCACGATTACCGGCAAGCAGAAGGTCAGTTACTTTTTGCATATCAAGGCCATCAAGAACCACATCATTTGCATGCACAAGGATTTCCGGACGTTCATCACCGATAACCTTGTATCCATGGTTAAATAAATTGTGGAGTTCCATGTAGCGTAAAGCTACCATCCGGTTAAACCATGTATAGGCAATTTCGTTCATGGCCTCTTCGTAGCCATACATCCGGATCTTTTTTAACACGTTATTGTATGCGCCAGCAATCGAGCGCGGATACGTAATCCTATCAATAATAAGCATGTCACCTTGTTCTTTAGCCGGGATCGGATGATCGTCAAAGATCCCAAACTTTGCGGCTTTATCCTTTACAGCCTGAATAAAATCAATTCGAGCCTGTGTGGCATAAGTTTTTAATTCGCTTTTATTGATAGCCATTATGTTGTCCTCTATTTAATTTGGATGTACTGATTATTATCAATTGCTTTATTTAAGTCTTGTTCAAGTGCTTTTAAGAATTCCTTCACGTCGGACTTAGTCTTCAAGAACGGCTTCTTCATGCATTTTTTAACATCAATTGAAGTCTGTTGAGGAACGACATCCGGCTTTTTAGATGTTTCTTTAATCTTTTCCATCGCAGCAGCCAAACAGTCATCAGCGCGCTTGGTATATTCACCATCAAGGCGCAAGAACTGTTTTTCGTCCTCGACCTGGCGGCGCAAACTCTGAATTTGCAATAAGCATGCGTTGGAAACATCTGCAGATGCGGAAGCATTATTCAAAGCCTCCTTAATCAAATCAATACGATCATCAATGGCTTTTTCCGCTTCAGCACGATATTTTTTGAGTTCTTTTTCTTGAACGAGAGACACACGGTCAATAATATCCTTTGCCTCTAAAATAAGCGCATACGGATTTTCGGCTTCCAATATCTCATTCAAGCGGATTAGATCTGCCTTAGCTTCTGTTTTGTTGAGCGTATAGGCGTTTGTTTCAAACTCATCTGCACATTTTTCGATATAGTTCCAATTGCTTATTTGATTTGTGTAGAAATCATTGAGCTCATCGTAGCCATCGGCAAAATCAGCCAAGTCCTCACCAAAGTTTACAACCTTTACGATAAATTCAGACGAATCCTCTAATTTTAACAATGAATACAAAATCGGCTGATATTGGTTAATAAATCTAATGCCCGGATAGCTTGAACGTGCTTCAATTTTTGACTTGTAATAATTGAGATTTTCAAGCCGTTCATTGATGGCACCCTTCATGTAATCACAGAATTCATCATCTGTATCCGGTCCCATATTTCCGGTTAACGTTTTGCAAGCCATACGCGCTTTTTGCAAAGAACCTTTATCAACCTGTTGGCGGCAATTAATGGTCACTAAATTCCATTTTTTCGGACCGGCAGTTAGGTATTCGGATATTTGTTCGCGAGATAATGTATCACCAGAAGAAACAAAATTAATTTCTTTCATGACAAACATTCTTGTCAACAACAAAGCTGTTTCGTAATCCGGCCAACCATACGGGCGAGCTGCAAACTTATCGATAATCTCTTTCAATACCAACTGAGTACTACGGGAAGTATATAATGAAATGTAGCGGCGAACCTCGTCCATCGCCTTTTTGTTTACATCGCAATCGTTCAGGCCGAGCGAAGTAATATCACTGCTGTTCAGAAGAAGTTTGATATCTTTAATCGGATCCGAACTTAAATTTTGGATGTAGTTTAACTTATCGTATGCATTGCTAATCAGATATTCCAAGCCTTTGGAAAGCAGTTCCATCGGTTGTGTACCCGAAATCTTGCATTGGCGGCCGCAAGCATAGTATTCAGCGTTGATCAACATATCTTTGATGCGCGATTTAATGATTTGCTTACGTTCTCTGTTTTCCTCGATTAAGCGTTCATAAATCGCTTTTACTGCCGGAATTGTATCTGAATCATGATGAGATTTGATATAATTTTCGGTCTTTAGGAAAATAACAACTTCATCAATTATTTTATCGTCCTTGGCGCATTTAATCAATAATTGCGGCATGGCACTTTCCATAACGCAACGTCCTTCAGCATAGCCAGGGTATTCCTCATTCAAAGACGTAATGATGCTAACCGTTAAATCTTCACCGCCCATGCTAATGAATTGACCATCAGATTTAAGCGAAAAACTGAAGTCTTTTCCGTTTTGTTTGAAGCGATATTTTTTAAGGCTTGAATACAAATCGTCAAAGATTGTTGTACCAACCATTTTAATATCCATGGATGGGGCCAAAACTTCCTTCTTAATTTCGCGGGCAATATTTTGCTCTTCATTTGTCAGAAAGTAGTAGTTATTTCCACTGTGGTTGATTAGGTTTTGATTTTCTAATTTTGCCAAGCTGTCTTGGATTTTCTTTTGAAGATCAACTTTATCGGTATCAATCTTGTCAATGCACAAGACAACAAGATTGCTGACTGTACCACGCATTTCCTCAACATAACGAATTAGGAAGAGCGTTTTAAGTAAGTTTATATCAAATTCATTAAGAGCCGGATTTGTTGCCGCACGGTCAATTGTTGCAATAACAGCTGTATCCAAAAAGCTCTTAATTGACGGATAAAACTCATACAACGGAATTAAACTGTTGCAGTCAAACTGAGCAATGTTTTTTAAGGCATGTTGGAATGAGTCAAGCATTGAACGCTCGCCGCGGCTGAGATGCATTCCTGATGCGCCAACTTTACGAATTGATTCAAATACACGCTGAATTAAATCGTATTGGTATAGCAGGAACGGATAACTTTCCGCAAACTCTTTTGCTGACTTAAATTGCTTGTATGTCTTAGTTACGTCGGAGAACGTTGTTTGGCTCTTGATGATATCACCTTTTTGAGAATAAATATCTTCAAGCATTTCCATTGCCTCAGGCTTTTTCTGCAATAAACGTTTACGAATAACTTCATCTGTGTTTGCACTGGACAATGCCAACCTTAAATTAAAACGTCCTTGAATTTTAGAGAAGTCATTTGCTTTGGTCGCGATGAAATTACCAATGATTGAATCCACATCTTGTTGTGATGTAACTACAATCCAGGCGCGACCTTTGCAGATAGTTCCGAGATTTTCGGTTATTGTTTGTAAATTCAGCATCAACTTCGTATCTTGACCTATAAATTGACCAATTTCATCAACTAAGAATATAATGCGTTTCCCTTTGTGGCGATCAAGGTATTCTTTAACCTTTTCGGCAAAACCCTCAACTGTTAAATTCGGGCTATTTTTATATGTATTAATGAGCTCATCACAGTCCGACTCAGACTGACCAAGAACTTCGGATAGAGCTTTTTTGAAACTATCCATATAAAATGAAAATGATTCTTTGTCTTTATCCCAATCAAATCCATTTTCTTTGCACGCTTTCTTAAATGCATCAAATTTACCTGAGTTATCAAGGAAGCGTTCAATTTCTGCGATATATGGATAAACTTTGGAATAACCGAGTTTCTCATTAAAGACACTTTGGAACACCGACAAGATTGCATCTTCTGCTTTCTGTTGCGCTTTACTGTCGATATTAAACAGGATCACATCTGTATCGTTTTGAACAGCCTTACGGATGTCTCCCATGAAAAGCTCATCCTTAATTTTATCGGCAAAAAAGTCCACAGGCTTTTTCGTATCCTTTCCATTTACAACAGGTTTATTTTCAAGCAAATAAGACAGTATCTTAATAAAGTGAGATTTACCTGAGCCAAAGAAACCAGTAATCCAAACACCAACCTTATTTACAATAGACGGATTTTTAGGATTTTCTATGGCCTCAATATAGCGAGAGAAGAATTCACGCAAATGATCATCAACTTCTTTTGTGATGACGTATTCATCCAACTCGGTCCATTTACTCTGATCATCTGTTTGATCGGCCTTAATAACGCCGTTGATATCTCTGTTGATGTCTTTTTCAAAGATTTCCTTAATTTTCATGGTTTACTCCTGTCTATCTATTAAACGGAAAGCGCGATAATAATTATCGTCCTTGAATTCATTGAACAAATGCAAACTTTGTTTATTGTACAGCCCCGGATATAACATGATTAATGGGGTGTTTCTCATTTTTGCATGCAAATTATTTAATAAGTTATGTGCACGTGAAATCGGATAAGATTTACCAATTCCGGACACAATTAAAAGATCAAACTTCCCAACACATTTTTCACTTATGATATCGCTTAACGTTGCTTCGTTTATAACACCTTTAATAGCTTCTAAAAAGCCGTCATTACCGAGCTTTGCCTGAAGTTCATAGGATTTCTCCAATAATCCTTTACTTTTAAGAACTTCAACAATCAACTCTAACATATCAATGTGGAGTATTTGTTTTGATGTCTTTTTGGTAACTTGTTTTATAAATTGAGGAATTTGTTTGCGTACTTCCACTTCGTAACGTGGATCATAGTCGTAAATATAGAATGCCAGTTCATTTCCAAGGCCTTCACCTTTAAAGAAATCATCTGAAGCAACGCGCGTAGTCATGCTCTCAAATTCATTTTGGATGTCTATCTTCATAAAGACACCTCCATGCATTGCAAAACATAATTATCATTGTGGGCTGTTAGGTATTTTTTTATCTCGGCCGGAATGTAAACCTTTTGAAGTAATGCTTCTTTTGTGCTACTTAAATATCCTGTTTCTGCCAAGATCCTATACACGCAATCCCCGATTTTTTTAGCTGTTTTATCTGTCCATGATGGCATGTCCGGGTTTTTCATTTTACAATCATCAATGAAGCGATCCCATGCATTTTTCGGCATAGCTTTTTCAAAAAGTTGATACTTTTCTTTAAGCACAAACAGCATAAAATCACCAAGTATGCGGCTATTTTTTATTGTTGCCGCCAATGCCGCCATTCTTGATGTTTCTGAATCACCATAATAAATCATGGACCAAAGTTCGGAATCAAATAATTCCAACCGATGTTTTATCAATGAATACATACGGGTTGCTGAGGCTGTACTGCGTTTTTGCAATACGTTTTGTGTTTCAACAAGTTTGCCAATTTCCTTAAAATTATGGCCATCTAAAAGCAAACCCGCAACAACCTTTGTTTCGGTAAGCAACAAGGATCCTGCTGTAATATCCGCACTATATTGAGATAACTCAGCCATTAGTGCTCCTCCCGATTGCTTTTAATCCACTCATCAATTTCTGTTTTTCTGAAACGCCAAAACTTTCCCACACGAAAGGCAGGGATTTTCTTTTCTACAGCCATTTTATAGACAGTTTTTTTAGCAAGCTTCAAATACTCAGCCACTTCTTCAACGGTTAGGATATCGCTACTCATTACTTTTCTCCATCATTAAAACAGAACGCGGACATTTTAGCGGATCCGAAAAAATAATGCAAGCTATTTTTCCATTAAAAGGTATAAAAGGGTATAAAAAGACATTTAACGACATTAGAAAAGCGGCTCCATTTTAATTTCGCTGATTTTCTCATAAATGAAATTATTTTTCAATAGGTGCGCACGAATCAATGCCAAATTCTGACATGCACAATTTAGGCACAAAAAAAATCCCCCGCAGGGGTTATTCCCGCGGGGGGGTGAGAAACAACATAAATTACTTTACGGCTTTCTTCAAAACGGCACCGGCTTTAAACTTAGGAGCTTTTGATGCCGGGATTTTGATTTCTTTACCGGTAGCAGGATTGCGGCCTTTACGAGC
>CANRJO010000006.1 GCA_947630965.1 uncultured Alphaproteobacteria bacterium | reverse complement strand
AAAAATTATCCCGAAAATTGCTAGCGCAATCTTCGGGACCTTTTTTTTACTGTCCAACTTTCCGGGTACAGTTCAAAGCGCGGGGCTTTTTTTTACAGATGTTTTATTGTTTTTTCAAACGTTCAACATCAACTTCAGGTTTTTCCGGATCGCTATCAAGCTCGCCAAAAATCCAGATGGTATCTTGCGGTGTCACGGTTTGACCATCCCAAACATCTTCGTCAATTTCCACCACAATAAAACCCGTGCCGTCTCTGAACTGATATTTATCGCGCTTCAGATGCTTTTCAATTTTACCTTTCATAGCAACTTTAGAATCATCTTGCATATTGCGCACTTGTTCCACAGTTGAAATTTGGGTTCCTTGATTGTCTTGCCAACCACCCTTTTTAGAATGATCACCGGCTTGCACAGTTCCCGCACCGGCCAAAACGCCTGCGGTAATTAAGGCTGTTAAAAGTTGATACATGGTTTTTCTCCTTGTTAATAAAAACACTTTTTAGATAATCCTTAATTTTCAGATTCAAAGAGGGCTTTTTTCCGCTTTTGTCGTGATTATATAAAAAACGGTCAGTTTTTAAAAGGAGAGAACAATGGCAAAAGTAGAATTACGGCAAAATACCTTAACCGAACGCCCCTGTTGCCTCGGCTTATGGCACTTGTTAGCCGGTATTTTAATGATTATTTTAGGCATTTATGTTTGGCTCAACCCTCTTGTGAGCCTCTTAGCCTTAAGTCTTTATATTGGTGCGGCGCTCATTATTATCGGTGCGGGTTATGTGGCATCTTCCTTAAGCGTTGAATCGGGCTGGTTTATGTTTGTCGGTCTCATAGACATCATCATCGGCATCATTTTAGTTTCCAACATTGGCATAACGGCAAGCACGCTACCAGTCATCTTTGGGCTTTGGTGCTTGGTTGTGGGCGCTGTACAGCTTGTGAGTGCGTATCATTTATGGCGCCGCCGTCAAACTTGGGGTTGGAGCTTGGCTTTAGGCATTTTAGGAGTAATGTTCGGCTTTTTGGTGCTTTATTTCCCGGCAATCGGCGTGGTCACCATCAGTTCACTTTTAGGCTTATATATCATCATATACGGCATTTTGGAAATCAGCGAATATTTTTATTTCCGCAGATTTTTAAAATTAAAGGCATAAAAAATGAAAAAAACGCGCCGCACATCAAAGGCTGCCAAGCGCAACACGGCAGTCAGAAAATTTCTGATTAAGCTATGGAATTTTTTAATCAGCAATGTCGGCGCGTTTATCATTGGCATTTCGGCACTTTTGATCGGGCTATATCAATATTACGTCAACCGCCCGATCATAGAGTATGACACCATCACACATAATGTTATTTCCTCGCAAAACAACAATCATTTCCAAATTTTGGTTGAAGGTAAAAATTACCCCGACTTATACCAAACGATTGTTCTTTTAGAAAATAACGGACAACAACCCTTGGCCGGAAGTGATGTTTCAAAAATAGGCCACGATCCTATCCGCATTATTATCCCCAAAGATGCTGGCGTAGTGCATGTAACCTTAGACAGAACCCTCACCTCACCTTCAGTTTCAGCGCATTTACAAATGGAAAAACAAAGCATAATCATCACTTTTGATTTCTTAAACCCTGAAACACAAATAGCTGTCAGCATTTTGCATACCAATCCGCAAACAGGTTTTAAGGTTGTCGGTAGCGCCTTAGGTATCAACAGCATCAATCATGTTTTAACCGACCGCCAATGGCTAGAAATTGCCATAGCGATGATGGCTTTAATATGGCTTTTAACCGTCATTTTAGGCGTTTTGGATCGCAAAGGTTATCTTTAAGATTTTTTGCGCTTTTGCGGCGGCGTCACAATCCCGCAGGAAATCACAAATTTCAAGCCGTCTTCCACACTCATGTTCAGCTTAATAGTTTCTTTTTCAGGCACAAAGAGCAAAAAGCCTGATGTCGGGTTTGGCGTGGTCGGCACAAAAACATTGAGCATTTTATCTTTAACTTTCTGAGCCACCTCACCTTTTGTTTCAGCGCTAACAAAACCAATCACCCAAAGCCCTTTGCGCGGATATTCCAAAAGCACCACCTGATTAAAAGATTGCTTTTTATTGGAAAAAAATGTTTCGAACACCTGCTTCAAGAGCGAATAGACACTAGAGATAAACGGCATTTTTGCCACAATTTTTTCGCCCAAATTCACAAAAAACTTACCAAACCATCCTGTTGTGAGCATACCAATCAGCATAAGGCCGACAATCAAAACCAACAAGCCCCACCCCGGAATATCATACGGCAGATATTGATTAAGCTGAAACTTCGGCGGCAAAAGATTATTAATGCTCCGATCAATATAAATAATTAGCCGATACGCCATATAAAATGTGATGGTCACGGGGGCAGTCACCAAAATACCTGTAAAGAAATACGCCTTAAATTTACGTCCGATGCAAGAAAAAAACGAGACCTTTTGTCCGCATTGATTTTTCATTTATTTTCTCCTCATATCCTCAATCAAAAATTGTGCATTTTCCTGCCCATTCCAATTATCCTTACGCAAAGTCCCGACCACGTCAAAGCGCTCACCCGCAGCATTCAGAAGAGCCTGCCCCAAAGCCGTATCCGCCGCACGAAAAGCCACGGCTTTCAAAGAAGATGCTCCCTCAGAGGCCAAAAAACACCGTACATGCCCTGCCCCGACAAGCGCCGGTCGCACAATTTTAACATTTTCAATCAGGACCTTCGGTTCCGAATTTCCAGCGCCATAAGGCTCCAGAAGCGAAAGTTTATCGGCAAGTGCCACAGTTGCGCCGGAAAGACTCACGGCAGCGTCAATTTCAATTTCTGGCACCGGTGTTATTCCGCCCAAATGCTCAGTAATGTATTCGCCGGCAAAAACTCTGAAATCTTCCAATTTTTCTTCCGCAAGCGAAAAACCTGCCGCCATGGTGTGTCCACCGCCTTTGATTAAAAGCCCTTTTTCTTTGGCGGCCATCACAAGTGCGCCCAAATCAACCCCCGGAACAGAACGAGCTGAGCCCTTAACTTCATCAGTTTCCACTGACATTACAAAAGCGGGCAAATAATAGCGTTCCTTAAGCTTACCGGCAACAATACCGATCACCCCCTGATGCCAACCCTTGGCATAAACAAATGCCATGGGATATTTTTGGGGCGTTCCTTCCAAAATTTCCATAGCCTGAAGCAAGACAAAAGCTTCTATATCTTTGCGCTCGGCATTATACTGATTAAGCTCTTCGGCAAGCTTTTGCGCCGTGAGGTCATCGCGCGCACATAAAAGAGCCGAACCGGCAGAAGCTTTGCCCACACGCCCGCCCGCATTAATGCGCGGTCCCAAAACATAACCTAAATGATAAGCCGTTGGGGCCTGATTAACCTGTGCCACATCACAAAGCGCCTTAATGCCCTTATTTTGGCGCATTGACATCACCTTAAGACCTTGACGAACATAAGCGCGATTCAGCCCCGAAAGAGGCACCACGTCACAAACCGTGCCAAGCGCCACCAAATCAAGATATTGCTTTAAATCAGGCATACTGTGCGTTTCATAAAAGCCTTTTTGGCGCAAAACGCGATGAACAGCAACAACTGTTAAAAAGACCACACCAACCGCCGCTAAATATTGCAAATAAGGGTAATCATTTTGTTCATCCAAGCGCTTCGGATTGACAACGGCATAAACTTTCGGAAGTCGGGTTTCAGCCTCATGGTGATCAATCACCAAAATTTCAAAGCCTTCCGAAGCATGGGCATCTAAAACATCAAAGGCGGTTGTGCCACAATCCACCGTCACAATTAAATTGGCGCCAAAAGCTTTAAATTCTTCAAAAGCAGCCACACTCGGACCATACCCCTCTTCACGTTCAGGAATATGCGAAATAACTTTCACACCCGAACTTTCAAGAAACATCTTCAAAACAGAGGTAGATGTTGCACCATCCGTATCATAATCGCCGATAATGCCGATTTTTTCTTGGTTCATCACAGCCTCTGCCAAGCGTTCGGCTGTTTTTTGCATATCTTTTAAGACATAAGGATCCGGCATCAAATTGGAAAGTTTGGGCTCAAGAAAAGAAAAAACATTTTGCGCATCAATTCCACGAGCCGTCAAAATTTGAGCAATCAAGGCATCTATGCCTGCAATCTGCGACAAATGCTCTGCCGCACGGGCATCAAAATCTGCAAAACGCCAGACATTACCATTAAGTGAAAGTTTCATTGACAAATTCGGCTCCTTTTCCATAAGCACAAACTAGGCAATTTCTCATCAAAAGACAAGCCTAAATACAAAACTATCCTCTTCTTAAATATTTTAGTTGCATTATAAAAAAAAAGATTTTATGATAGACGTAGTTTTCTTCAATAAAGGAGGGAAAAATGTGGGCTAAATTGGTAAAAACAGCAGCAATTGTCTTAATTCTGACCGGATGCGATTTTTTTAACAGCAAACTTTCCAAACTGACGATTGAGACTGAAAACGGACCTATCGTATATCGGGTGGAAACAGCTGCCACACGCAGTGAAATGGCCAAAGGCTTAATGGACAGAAAAGAGCTGTCCGCTGATTCTGGCATGATTTTTGTGTTAAACGGCGAAATGCAAGTTGCCATGTGGATGAAAGACACGCTTATTCCATTGGATATGATATTTACCAACAAAGAAGGCAAAATCATCTGGATTTATGAAAATGCCCTGCCGCACTCCACATTTTTGATTCAACCGCGGATTAATGAACCGCTTTATGCAGTCATTGAATTAAACGGTGGCGATATCAAAAAGAAAGGAATTAAAGTGGGCGACATGGTTAAACATAAAACCTTACCGAGGGAATAAATACTTTAAAAAAACCTCGCACACAATGCGAGGTTTTTTTATTAAAATTGCGTTTCATCGTGAATTTTATAGGCTTTTTTTAATAAAGTTTTACCTTTAGTAACCCAAAGTTTTTAACCACTCTGAAACTTTTTTATCAGCTTCGACTCTATTTTTTTGTGCGGTATGACCGTATATTGCAAAGCCTTCTTTTACACCGCCCGATCCTTCGTGCGTACAAAAGTGATGAACATCTTTATTAGCAAAGTCATAGCTTTCTAAAAATGTATAAACAGGCATGGGCATATCGCCACACCAGTTTGGATAACCGATAAAAATTGTGTCATATTGATCAAAGTTTTCAACCTTTTGCACCAATTCAGGTCTTTGATGAGATTGCTTTTCAGATCTTGCATATTCTGTAAGCGCATGATAAGTTTTCGGATAGCTATCATTTTTAACCTTAATTTCAAACAAATTGCCCTGCGTTTTATCTGCAATCATGTAAGCGATTATGGCAGTATTACCCTCTGTAATATTGCCTACAGAATATTGCTCATCCGTTCTTGAAAAATAAGCAACCAATACTTTTTTATTGTCTATCATTGTTTACCTCCGTAATTTTTTAAATACGACCTATTCATCTGTAATGATAATTAAATCGGCAGACGAATAAGAATAGCCTTCTTGCCTAATCAGCCCTTCAAACGAATGGTACCGTTTTCCAGATATGCTTTACCACCCAAAGGAATGGTCGCAATCGGCGTGGTGTGACCCATATCTATGTTAGCAATAATCGGCATTTTACCAATCAAGGGGCGCAAAATAAACTCTAAATCCTCCCTTGAAACCTTTGAGGCCTTTTGGAACCGCCCAATCACGAGGCCTTTCACATTTTCAAAGTCAGGCTGATTCATTAACGCCCACAATTGGCGTTCAAAATCTAACAATTTTGCACCCTCGTCATCTTCCAAAAAGAGAATGGTCTCTTTTTCAAACTTCGGACGAAAACTTGTGCCAAGGTTCAGCACAAACGTGCCGAGATTGCCGCCGATAATCATACCGGAAGCACTGCCTGCCGAAATCTGCCACCAGCCCGCGTTTGAGATAAATTCGCGCTTATCCTGATCCAAAAACCATAAGTCGTCTGACCATTCTTTCGAAGGTTGAAGTGTGAGTTCGCCCGTACCAAAAAGCATTTTTTCCATATTTTCAAGCGTGTATGCGCACCCTTTTTTCATGCCGAGCGAGCTGTAATGCGGCCCGTAATAAGTGACAAGCCCTGTTTTCGCATAAATCGCGGCATGAAGCGCCGTAATATCTGAAAAACCCATAAAAATCTTGGGATTTTGACGAATCACATCAAAGTCAAGCTTATGAAGAATCTGGTTAGAATTAAAACCGCCAATCACAGTCAAAACAGCCTTCACGGACTTATCCTGAAACGCCGTCATCAAATCTGCCGTACGCTTTTCAATGCTTGCCGAACCTGTTTGATCAAAGTTTTCATCGGTCGTGTTCGGCGCAAAAACCACTTCCAAGCCCAAAGCCTTCAAACGCTCTTCAGCAATCTGCCGACAATCCGCTCCAATCAGTTTTAAGCCACGTGAGGGCGCCACAATCATCACCTTATCGCCACGTTTTAATTTATCTGGAATTACAGACATTTAAATCTCCTTCTTTAAGTTTTTGTTCAATATAGAAATGTGCCACTGTCACAGGCTTGACAGCCGTCTCTTTTTCAATGCGGCGCCGAATGCGCGCCCGAATAAAATCTTTAACAGCTGACGTTAATTCACCCGTTGAGCGTAATTTTTCATCAATAATCGGTGATAATTCCTCAACAAGACGCTCAGATAAGGCTGTCCAATCATCCGCGGGCAGAATATCTAGCGAGGTCATCTGCAAATCTTTTAAGTGATAATCCGAAGAAATAACCACACTGATAAACAAACTGCAATTATAGGCAATCTGCCGGCGTTTGGCAATAAGGTCCGAGCCCAAGGAAACGCTTCGCCCGCGATCAACGCCCAAAATGTCGCAAAAAGTTTCTTCCTCTTGACACATCTGCCCATCTTTTAAGAAGCAAATATCGCCATTTCGAGCCGAAAAGACTGTTGACACACCACACTTGAGAGCAAAACGCATATGCTCCCGAATAAAGCGTTTATCGCCATGCACAGGCAACAAAACCGCCGGCTTCAAGATTTCATACATCCGGCGCAGATCCGCCTGATTTGCATGACCGCTCGCATGCACAAGTTCCGTTTCATCGGTGATGACTGTGACGCCTTTATCACGCATATTTTCTTGCATTTTTTCAATTTTATCCTCATTGCCAGGGATAATTTTGGAAGAAAAGATAATGGTGTCATCGGGCGTGAGCTTCACATATTTACTCTCGCCTTTGGCAATCAAATAAAGCGCACTACGGTAATTGGCCTGCGAACCCGTGCAGATATAAAGTGCCTGATCCGGGGAAAGCCCAGGGACTTCTTCAACTGTATGCGTTTTTGGCAAATCTTGCAGATAGCCGTTTTCTTTGGCAATTTCGACGCTTTTAATGAGACTCCGGCCTAACAAAACAGGCGTGCGTTGCGCCTTATCCGCCGCCATCAAAAGGCTTTGCAGACGCATAATATTGGTGGCAAAACACGTCACAATCAAGCCGCCTTTAATTTGCGGTACAAGTTGCAAAAGATGCCGGCGGACATCCTCTTCCGTCGGTTGCGGATTTTGAACCAAAATATTGGTAGAATCGCAAACAAACAAATCAAGCCCTTGAGCGCCAATTTTTTCCAACATTTCCCAATCAGTCGGCAAAAGCTTGGTTTGCCCATCATCAAAACGCCAGTCGGTAGCGTGAAAAATGTTGCCATGCGGCGTTTTGATCCACAAACCGCAAGTTTCGGGCACAGAGTGTGCCAACGGAACATACGTCACATCAAAATCGGCAGCGGAAATGCTTTCTTGAGTATGAACAACCTCAAGCGGTACGACATCTACCAAGTGATATTCTTTCAGGCGTTCTTTAATCAAACCCATCGCATAAGGCGTGGCATAAACCTTACAGCCCAAAGCCGGCCACAGGTGCGCCACCGCGCCCATGTGGTCTTCATGCCCATGGGTAATGAATAATCCGACAACATTTTCTTTTTGTTCCGCCAAAAATTCGGGCGAGGCATAGCACATATCCATCCCGGGGTAGTCATCATTTAGAAAGCCGTAACCGGCGTCAACGACAATCCACTTACCGTTACAACCGTAAGCATACATATTCATCCCGATTTCATCGGCACCGCCGAGCGGTAAAAAATAAACCCCATCCTTTTTTAATTTCTTCATTTCATTCCTTTTCGTACAAAATATCACCGTAATTCAGGCGGGTTAAGCCTTTATCCGTGCGTATCAAGAGGTTGGCATCTGAATCTAGCCCTTCCAAGACGCCTTCAACAATTTGTTTTTCTTGTTTTATTTTTATGTTTTGCCCCAAATGATAAGCATTGTCAAGCCAAACTTGGCGCACTGGTTCAAACGACTCGGCAAGAGCTTGCGCGGAAAGGGCTGTAAATTTTTGTATCAAGACGTTCAAAGCCTCGTTCGAATCGACTTGCGCACCGAGATGAGCCAAGCTTTCCGCATGGTAGCCAATGGTTGTTTCTTGCGGATGAGTTGCCACATTAATGCCAACACCCATCACCCAAAAGCCATTATCGGCACGTTCAAACAAAATGCCCGAGATTTTGCCCTCAAAAGCCAAAACATCATTCGGCCACTTGATTTTGACATCAGCATCAGGGCAAAAATGGCGCACCGTCTGCATCACAGCCACGCCACTTAAAACCGACCATTGCCCCGCCAAGAGCCCTACCCCGTCAAAAGCAAACGAAACAAACAAATTGCCCGATAAAGATTCCCATGAGCGCCCGCGCCGCCCGCGTCCATTTGTTTGACGTTTAGTCACCACAAACAAAGGTTTTTGGAGCTTAAGGGCGAGTTCGGCAGCTTTATTATTTGTGCTGTCCAGTTCATCAAAATCAAAGCATTGCCAAGTAAATAAAGTCATGGTATCCTCATATAAAAATAAGGGCTTGAGAGCCCCTATTTTGTTTCAAACAAAATCTCACATCAAGGCTTTCACATCTTTCACCAAACGCACCGGAACGGGATATTCGCGGACGACATCATCATCGTCAATTTCCACAACCTGCAAGGAAGTCACCCCTTTAAGAGGAGTACGTGCACCTTGAGCAATATCGTCAAAATAGACGGTACTTTCATGACTGCGGTATAAAAGTGCATATTGCGAACCGTCATAAACAAAGAGCGGATTTTCGGGCCCGCCGATACGTTGCGCCATAATAATCAGGATTTCTCCTTTGGCATTTTGCAAAATTTCATAGCGGCTTTTAGCGCCGTCAGATGCTTTATTTTGAGCCATTTCAAACCTCTAGAACAAATTTTTCCCATTATTTAGAGCCAAGGCTAACACATAATTCTTAAAAAATAAACAGCGTTTTTAATTTTTTTAACTTTTTTTATTTTTTTTGTTGACAGTCGTTTTATTATCTTTTATATATCAGCACATTGCATTTGGGTGCGTAGCTCAGTCGGTAGAGCATTTGACTTTTAATCAAAGGGTCTCGGGTTCGAATCCCGACGCGCTCACCAACAAAAAAGAGGGTATGAAAATACCCTCTTTTTTGTTGGTGAAATGCGTGCGGGAACGAACCCGAGAAAATCGGGTTTGACTACAAGCGAAAGCGAGACGGAAGTATCGCGGTCGGCGAAGCCGATGAGCGCCGTGAATGGAGCGAAGCGGAATAATCCCGACGCGCTCACCAACAAAAGAGAGGGTATGAAAATACCCTCTCTTTTGTTGGTGAGTTCGTTATGGTTAACGACCCGATGGTTCGAGGAGCGAAAAAAGCTGAGCGGAGCGATGTTTTTGAGCGACGACGCCGCGCCTTTAGGCGGGCGGTGGCGCGGATTGGCGTAGCCAAACAAGCCATCAAACGTGCGTTAGCCGTTTGACAATCCCAACGCGCGTATAAGGAGTTTTTTTTCTTAATTTTTTCTTAATTTTTCACTTGATTTTTTAAAAAAATCGTTATACTATTTCTCGTGAAAAGCATATTATTATAACTCATAAATATTTTTACAATTATGAAATTTAAAGATTTAAGAGCATTTGAGCAGATAGTCTGCTACGATGCAACAAGTGTTAATGCAGGTTTACTGCGGTATTCGTCTCGTAAGGGAAGCTATTTGTTAAAGGATGGTCATCCTAGTATCAAAACGGTTTATAATCAGGAAATAGGCATCTTTATTGATGAAAACCTCTATATTCCGTTAAAAATGTCAAAACAGTTGTTTACGGCTCGTGAAGCCAAGGTTTACTATCGCACTTTGGGAGAAAAGATGCCTGATTTATATCAGGTTATCCGTTTCAAACTGGCTGTGAAAGTATTTAACGCATCTTTAAAGCAAATCGGAATGCATGAATATGTTTTTCCGGAGGATATTCTTCATAACGTATGGTATGAAGAAGCGCTAGAAGATGCAAAACCTGGCGATACACGCCGCTGTGTTGTCATTTCCGGATACGAAGGCTATCAAGAACCCGCTTATCAGCTAATTAATAACGATTGTTTATTGTTTGCTGATACAATCCTCTATCGTCGCACTGAAGAATGCTATGAACCGGTCAGCCCAATTTTGAAATTCCGTTGGTCGGGACTTGATTTCATCAATGTTAAGATTGAAGGACTTGAATATATTTTCTACCGAGGACAAGACCATAAATTGGTTTATCTTGATGCTTTTGTGATCACCCGTCCTATAAATCATGAACTGATGGTCATCTTCAGTAGATGTTCTCCAGACTTTGGAGATTTGTATCAAAGCTTTGGAGGAAAATTGCACAAAATTTGTTCCTTTGACCCGCAAACATCCTTTTCTCGCCTGAATGACATAGAGATTCTTGTTTCTCGTAGCAAGTGGCTCGGTGGGGCTGATCAGAATGAGGAAATGCATTTTCAAAAGGACGAAAACGGATTATTTGTTAAGGTGAACTAAAACATCGTTGATGTTTACATTCCTTAGCGCATGAAGTATGAACCCTAAAAAATTGCTTACTTATGAACAAAAAACAAATTGAGGCATTGTTATCCTGCATTAGGGATAATGCCATAGACACTTTTGATCTGTATAATTACTTGAATACGGTTCACCCCGGAGATTTCCATTTTACCAATGGGACACATTTTCCGGTTTTATTACCTGGTCTGACAGCGGACGGCGTATTTGCTAATGAAGAATACTACCTGACGTCAAAAGAACGCTCGGATGGTATGACTACTTTAAGCCGCGCAAGAAGATTTTGCTACAACCGTGGATGCGTTTTGCCGGATTTTTCCGCCCGCAATGACATGTTAAAGCATCGGGAGGAAATTAATGCCTCGCTCAAGCTTCTCAGGTTTCCTTTGTTGGAAGCTGGTGAATATTGGGCAAATAGTGATTCGGCAGGTGAAGGCGAACCCGGCGAAATTATCTTCGGCGGTCCACAACCCGGGGATGATATGTATATCAGCGGGACTTGGAAAAGCTATAAAAAGTATGTCCGCGGATGTATCAAAGTAACCAGAGCTCCGAAAAAACTGGATTATACCGAAAGCGAAACTGACGAAGAATGCGTAACGGTATTAGACAGCATTTTTAAGGACTTCAAGTTATCTCGTTTCGCTTTTGAAACGTATCTGGACAACAAAAGTACCTATCCCAACCCTGGTCATTATCTTTTAAAGAACGGAAAGTTCTCAGAGTCTACCGTTTATGATCAGGAAGCGGGCATTTTTGTGAATGCCAACCTGTACATCAAGCTTGATATGCCCAAGGCTCCGTTAACGGTTGAACAAGCCATGGTTTACTTGAAGGCTTATGAAGCTCAACTGCCGGAATATTTTGATCTGCGTCAGATTGCCAAAGTTGTCCCGGAAATCAACAAAGCCCTGACAAACGTTGGTATGACAGACTTTTTACTTCCGGAAGATGTGGTGAAAGAATGTTGGTGCAAGGAAAGTCTGGATAAGGCGTTCCAAAACAGCGAAAGCAGCAACACTGAAGAAAAGCGTGTTCTCTTAGTTGGTCATCAGGGAAATGTTAACAACAACTGCCTGATTATTGAAGACCTTTGGAAACATCTTTCCTTAGATTAACCTGCAAGCGCCCTGCCCTCATTTGAGGTCAGGGCGTTTTTTATCTATATGACTTGTTTTATACACAACTTGGTTATTTCATCTTGATAAGTTAATTTAATCAGGGGAAGATGACCCATAATCCTCACACCGAAGATTAAAATTAGAAAGCCAAAAGCTAATGATATTATCAGATGATCTTAAAAATAAAATCAACAAAGCGGAAGTCATATCTTTTGATATTTTTGACACCTTATTGTTGCGTCCTTACCTAAAGCCCACTGATTTATTCAGACACATGGAAGAAGCATATCATGCCACTGGTTTTGCCACTGCACGCATTGAAGCTGAAAAGACAATCCGAAAGCTTCATCGGGAAAAGGAAGAAGTCTCCTTAGATGAAATTTATGAGCAAATTTCTGAATCTTTTCAAAACTTCAAAGAAAAGGAACTTGAATGGGAAGCAGAGGTTTCTCAACCCAATCTGGAAGTCAAACAGATTTTTGACTATGCCCGCTCTTTAGGCAAACGCTTAATCATCATTTCCGATATGTATTTATCACGTCAATTTTTAGCTGAATTATTGTCAAGGGGGGGGGTAAGCGGCTACGAGAAACTTTATGTTTCTTCTGAAATGAAGCTGACCAAACACACGGGTAACCTTTATCAATACGTTTGTCATGATTTAAACCTTTCGCCGGAAAAAATTCTGCATATTGGCGATAACGAACATTCCGATGTTTCCCTCGCGCACCTTGCGGGCTTATTGGCATATCATTACATCACACCCCTTGCGCAATTACTTCAAAGTAACCCTCGCGCTGCCCGATTTAAAAAATTAAACGCCGATAAATTAGGCGCTTCAATTCTCTTGGGAAGTCTAGCTATATATGAGGTCAGCAAAACCGGAAATTATTGGCAAGATTTCGGATTTCAATATGGCGGCCCTGTTGTTTATGGTTATATGCAATGGCTTGCCCGTCAGCTTGAAAAAGACGGCATTCAAAACGCCCTCTTTGTGGCACGCGACGGCTATTCTCTGCAAAAAGTTTTTGACATCATCAAAAACAAAGAGATCAAGTCGCACTATTTTTATGCCCCAAGAATCGTTAATTTGGTTTGCTCTTCAGACAATCTGCAAACGAATAAATTAAATGAAAAACAAGCCTTAAGCACACTCAAAAGCATTTTATCATATTTCAGCTCAAAAGACTCTTTCTTGGCAAAGAACACGCCTTCAATAAAAACCTGTGAAGAAGGGCGTAAGTTTATGGCGGCAAACAGAGCTCTTTATAAAAAGTTGGCTCTTCAAGAAAGAAAAAGTTATCAAAGATATTTAGCCTCTTTTCAGATTGCCGAGAAAAAAGTGGCGCTGATTGATAGCGGAACTTCCTCATTTTCCGCTCAAAAAGCCCTAGGAATTGGGCTTCCTGACAAAGAGATACACGGCTATTATTGGGTCATATGGCCTCATCCGCAAATCGATAAATCGCAATACATAACCCAAACTTTTCAGCCAAAGGTTTCGCGTAAGTTTTCCGATTGGAATATGATGGAGCTGTTTATGACCGCCCCTACCCCGCCGGCGGAAAAAATTGAAAAAAGCAAGGTCGTCTTTAAAAACATAACGCCTCAAGAACAGGAAAGAATTAAAATTTATCCTGATTTATCAGCTGGTATTGTTTCTTTTGCGCATGTCATGAACCGTATTTTTAAAAAATCAGAATTGTTTCTAAACGCCGACCTCTTAACGGACTGGACGAACATATTATGTGAAATTCCGACACAAACGGATAAAGAGGCTTTTAAAAACATCATGCACGCATCAGATTTGGAGCACCAAGATTATATACCTTTGCCACGCCCGTGGTTTCATCGGCAAATAAAGGTTTTCGGCTTAACTGTCTTAAAGATGATGACCAAAGGTAAAAAGACCAAAATTCTTTTATTTGGTCACCTTCCCATTCTCAAGATAAAAGCAAAGGCTTAATTTTAAACACAATTTCGGCCGAGGGCGGCTTTTATTTTTAGCCCGATACAACTCCGGCAATGCGTTGGTGTTTCGTTTAAGCAAGGCTTGCCGGGGTAAAGTTCATATAAACGGCGAAATTCCCCTTCATTAACATTTGGCATCACCACATTTGCCCCCGCTTGAAGGGCCAAAAGCCGACCTTGAGGATCAAGCGCCTCCATCGCCGTTGTCGCGGGAATGTTTATCTTGGGCAACAACAACCGCATAACCGCCATGGTTCGCAACGCCAAGGAAAGCGTGCCACCTTTCTCTTGCGCCAAAGGCGTTTCAGGGTGTGGAATAAACGGTCCAATGCCTGCCATATCCACCGGCAAATCTTTCAAAAAAAGCAAGTCATCGGCCACAGATTCCAAGCTTTGCCCCGGAAGCCCAACCATCATACCCGAGCCGACTTCATAACCCAATTCCTTTATCATCAAAAGGCATTCGTAGCGCTGTTGCCAGCTCATACCAGGGTCAAGCCGATGATATAAATCTTTATCTGTTGTTTCAATCCGAAGCAAATAGCGATCAGCGCCCGCCTCGCGAAACGCCTTATATTCTGCAAAACTTCGCTCGCCAATACTTAATGTGACAACCACATTTAATTTTTTGATTTCAGAAATAATTGCCGAAAGCCTTTGCGCATTAAACCACATATCTTCGCCCGATTGCAAAACAACCGTTTGAAAGCCCATATCCACGGCGCGCTTAGCGGTTTCCACGATTTGTTCGGGCGTCATACGATAACGCTTTAAACGCTTGTTATCTTTGCGAATGCCACAATAACAACAGTTGTTGCGGCAGATGTTTGAAAACTCTATCAATCCGCGCAAAAGAACATTATCGCCAACAAATTGTTGACGCACTTTATCGGCACGCGCAAAGAGCTTGTCCTGATTTTCTTCATCGGCAAGCAGGTGCAAAATTTCAGCTTTATCAGGCAAAAGCACCCCCAAAAACGCGCTTAAATTTCAACAAGCTCGTAAGCGCGCGTTCCTAAACCCAAAGACTCCGCATAAGGCAAAATATGCCGCCCGTGCTGACGTTCCACACGCGCCTTGAAATGCTCGCGTCCAGAATCTGTTGATGCCCAAATTTTATCAATGCAGGCTTGGTCAAGCGCCACCGGATCAGTTGATGCTAAAATGCCAATATCTTTCATGCACGGATCTTCAGGGGAAGAATCACAATCGCAATCCACAGAAAGATTGTTCATCACATCAATGTAAACAATGTTGCCTTTCATATAATCATGAACAGCTTTGGCGGCCTCTGCCATAGATTCCAAGAAGGCGTCTTGCTCGGGCAGATTGTCCCAAAGCTCGTCGGGCTTGCGCGATTTGCCGGCGGTGTGAATGTAGGTTTTGCCGGCGCTTGATGCTACCCCAATGGACTGATTTTTCAAAACGCCACCAAAACCACCCATCGCATGCCCTTTAAAATGCGCCAAATTCAGAATGGAATCATAATTTTTGAGGTGTTCGCCAACAATATCAACGTCTAGGTGTTTGCCACCCGTGACAGGGATTTCCATTTCGCTTGTCGCGTCCATTAAATCTACTTTTGCGATTTTTGGAAAGCCGTGTTCTTCAATCGCTTTTAAATGTTCTTCCGTGGTATTGCGACGCCCCGGATAAGCCGTGTTGCACTCCACAATTGTGCCGTTTACCTCTTTAACAAGCTTTTCAATGAGTTCAGGCTTTAAGTAATTATGCCCGCCAGGTTCGCCCGTTGAAATTTTAACGCCGACTTTGCCGGGCAACTTCACGCCAAGCGCCTGATAAATTTTAACCAAGCTTTCGGGTGTAATTTCAGGCGTAAAATAAACCTTTGCGCGGGCGGATTCTTCGCCGACCGCCGCCATCGCCTTGCGTCCGCCCTTGCCTAAAAGCCCAATTGCCGCCGCACCAACTGCCATTTTGCAAAACTCCCTTCTATTCATGTGTTTCCTCCTTAAAATTTTATCTTATTTAAGCGCGCAAATAATTGTAAGTCAAGCCTTAATTATTTATTCTTGACAAAATGCAAAAAAAAGCTAAAATGAAAGTCTAAAATCTATTATTAACTTAAAAAATGTCTTATTATGGTACCTTATTCTAAAGAAGATGTTTCTCAAAAAATTGAGGAAAGCATCAAGCATCAAAAAATTATTGATGCACTGTCAAAAGTTTACGGCCATGACAGTACCGACAGGTACGGCTGTTGGCATTCTTGGTATGTCGAGGGACTTAATTCCTATGAGCTCGTTGAGATTGCCAGATGCGGTATTCACGAAGATCTGATGCTGATGATTGAAAAGTATGGACAAGCTGCACCGCCCAAAGAGTGGTATGGGTGGGCGTGCCGCAACCCCTACAACAACGCTCACATTCTTCCTGATAAAGTGCAAGAGATTATTGCAGAGCGTCATAATCCGGAAGAAATCAGGGCTTTCATTAAGTATCAGGGCTTTGGCGAAAGCGCCCAAGAGATTTACTTTGCAAAAGCCTCGCATGAGGAGCGCATGGCTTATCTTGAGCGGCATGGCTTAGCGCCTAAGGTGCAAGAAAAGCTTCGTTCAGATGGCAATCAGGACGAAATCAGGCTGCACATGCGCCGACACGGCATGCACTTTGGCTGGGAAAAAGAACTGGTTGACGGCAGTTTTGAAACTTTCAAAGAGGCTATCAGCTTGCATGAATTTTCCATTCCGGGGCAATGCTACCTCAATGAACACGGCAAGCCCTCGTTTTTTGCTGAATACATCAAGCATTGGGGACAATGGCGTGAAGCGCATGAAAGTTTGGTTCAAAACCGGACGGAAGATGAAATCAGACTTTATGTGGACAGGCATCGTTTTTTGAGCTATGAGGCTGAAAAAGAACTTTGTATGACAGCTTCGCACGGGTTGTTGATGCATTATATCCTTCGTCGGGATTCATCAGGTTTGGGCGATTTTTATGATGCTTTTAAGCAAAGCAAACGTCAAAACACGATGGAAAAGCTCTGCATTATGCAAAGGTATGGATTCCCTAATTATGCCCCTTGGGTTAAAGAGGAATTTTTGGCGCTTGAACCTGAATTTATGAAAACAGGCTCTGATGATGAAATTAAAGAGTATTTTGATCATTTTAAGCCTAAAGCAGAGTCCCTGAAGGTTCTGGAAAAGCAAAACCGCCTTTCGTTGTGTGAATACTACTACAACAGGTGGAAAATTTAATGAAAAAGCGGCAAAATTGCCGCTTTTTTTTTGCGATAAAAACATTGACAAAACATAATTTTTGTGTCATATTAGAAAGGTTGGGTTAAAAATCGGAAAGCAAACGTAAAATGAAAGAATATGAAGTCCGCGACATTGTCAATATGACCGATAAAGAGATTGATATGATTCAGGAAAATATCAATCAAGATAATTTATCCGTCATTGAGAAAGCATACCAAAACCGCCAAATTAATGAAACAGATTACGAATATTTGAAAGATTTTTATCGCGACGGTATGGACGTTTATCGCGAAGTTTACCGTGCGTTGTATGAGGTTTTCAAACATCCAGAATACACTTCTGCCATAGATCTCTCAACTGGCAACGTTGATTTAGATTATAACGAACAACCCATCAACTATGGCTTAAAGGCCGTCACGCCTTTTACTTGCACGCGTTTGGAATATGTTGACAAGTTCAACAACCCGATTTATGTGATTTTTCCCAAAATGAAATCAGCGGCGCGCGCCATTGAAAAGCTTGAAAGCGAATATGGCAAAGAATACGCCGAAGAGCTTCACAATGCCTCACGCTATGCTTTTGAGCTGGAAGATATGGAAACTTTTCGGGAAAAAATCAGGAACATCAACCCAAGCTCAAGCAAGCTGCACGATATTTTGCGCTTGACCGTCACCTGCAAATATTTAACCGATGTGGAGCGTATTGAACGCGTGATGACCGAACAACGTGGCTTTACCAAACGTAATTATACCATTAACGCAGCGGAAACGCGTAATCGGTTTCATAAACCTTTAGCGCAAAATGAGAAAAAATATTATGACATTAAAATGATTATGCATCAGCATCATCCGCAAGGTAAAACACTTGATGTGGAAGTGCAACTCAAAATTCACACGCTTTATAATGCAGACTTGCGCACACATAAAATTTATGAAAACATCAGATCACTAGAAGCTGAGTTGGCGCAAAAGCAAAATGATTTCAGCACCGCGGAAGTTCGCCAAAAGAAAGCGACGATTGAGATTTTGACAAATCGTATTCGGCGAATAAATGAAAACGCCATTCATCAGTATAATATGATGGTCATTGATAAAGCCCGCCGTTTTGAAGACGACGGTTACAGACCGCTTCGCATTGCACCGGATTATATGGACGGTACATATCAACAATGCCGGCAGTTTATCCACCGTGAATATTTGGTAGAATCTTACACCCCCTTTGATCCGCAAACGGCGTTTAGCGCCGAAAGCGATGTGAACAAGGTGGCTTATCTGCGCCTGATTGGAAAACTCAAGCCGATCTTTAATGAATTTGCAGAAGACGCTTTGGAAAAGGTAGAAAAGCTGTTTAACAATCTGACACTTGCCGAGAGAAACCGTTTTAATGGCATTAATGAGGTTGCCAAGCGGTACGCGCCGTTTATTAACCGCAAAATTCGCGCCCGCGCGGCGGAAGATGAAAAAATCTTAAATGGAGGGCTTGTCCATCCGCAACGAGAGCGTTAATTCAAGGAAGTGTGTCTAGCCAGCCTTTTTAAAACTTTAAGCTTGCGCGGACATATGCATGATAACCATTATCAGCATTAAATTTATTGAATGCTGAACGACCTCCATTTGTCATGTCAAAAATTCGTGAACTTTGCCAATCAAATTCCGTGGAACTCCAATATGGTTTTTCTGAAAAAACATCAGTATTAAAGCCTTTCTCTTGAAGTGTTTGAAGCGCGGATTCAATTAAATCTTTATGATTACCAATAGCGCCTGATGTGCCGTCATTATAAGAAGTATTCGTGGTTAAACAAGCGCCACCACACACAATTTTACTATTATCATAGCCATAAACTTCCATCCATTCACCCCATGACGGTAAATACCACTTGCCCTGCCCGACATAAAGGTTATCTGCACCGGCTTCAGGCGGATAAAATTGATGTGCCGCCAAAGCCGCCGTCGGCACACAATACTGAGCGTATTCTTTGGTATTCTTTTGATAAGCACAATCCGGAGCTTTGGCTTCTAAAATCAGCTTTGTGTTTTCTTCGCCTTTGTACAAATCGGGATCGCGCGTTTGCAAAGCATTCAAAATTTCAGATCTATAGTCATAGTTTTTAAGAGTCTCAATATCATACGTATGATAGCCCCAAGGCATGTAAGCACTTAAGCCACTGTAAGGGCTATCAGCATGAAAAAGATAATCCGAACCGCGCCAAAGGTTTTTGAGGTTTATCACGCGTCCGTGGCGCCCGCCCTCTTCCACATAATAAACAATGCCCACAGGGATTTTGCCACTTTCTTTTGACCAATCGGAAGCTTTGCCACAGGTGCGGTCGGCAAAAAAGACATCGCCAATTTCACATTGCAGTTGGAGTGTTTTGCAAAGTGTGAGGGCTTTATCTGACGGACATGAAATGACCTCTTCACACCACGATGTTTTGTCCGATTCGGTAAAACCAAGAGCCTCACAGCTGTACTGCACACATTTCTTATAAGATTTATCAAACGGACAATACATAAAGCCGTCTTTTTCACAATCCGTATCCTCTTCTTGAGAATAACCTAAGCTTTCACAATCCGGCACTTTCTCACAATCCATCGCACTTGCCGCATTCGCAACCAATAAGCCCAACAAAATCAAAATATAGCGCATTTTATTTTTCCCTTTCTTTTTTGCGTCCGCCTCCATACAAAGAGTCATCCCGAACTTGTTTCGAGATCTCATCAAAGAGATGCTGAAACAAGTTCAGCATGACGTTCGGTGGCTATCGAATCGTATCAAAAAAAAGGTACCTTAAAATGCAACACTTTTTAAAATTTTAGAGAATTGATTTTGCTTGATTTTTTATTATTGACAAGCCCACTTTTTTAAGGTACCTTTAAATTGCTATATTATAGCAACAAAAAACGTCCATTTTGAAATGGACGTTTTTTTATTCTCTTCCAAGCCATGGGAAAGACGGATAATGAGGTGATTAGAGTGATTTCTTTGGGCTTGGACAATTTTAGCGTACGTTGATGGTACGTGAATTGAACAAGCCCAAAAAATCGCTCTAGGCGCCCATTAGACGTCTTTCCGAGCCAGAGCAAGATGCTCTAACAAAGCACGTTTTTCCTTTACATTTTCTTGTGCCTTGTTCAAAAGCTTTTCATAACGCTCCGGATTGGCTTTGTTGACAATCTGGAAACGCGTTTCATTAGACATATAGTCCGAAAGCGGCCGAGAGGGTGCTTTGGAGTCTAACATCAAAGGCGCTTTGCCTTCTTTGACGTTATCCGGATTGTACCGATACAAAGGCCATGAGCCTGTTTCAACAGCATTCTTTTGGTGTTCCACACCTTCGGCAAGGTTAAAGCCCTGCGCAATGCAGTGTGAGTATGCAATCACGATGGACGGACCGTCATAAGCTTCCGCCTCGTTTAAGGCTTTAATCAACTGCATGTCGTTTGCACCAAAGGAAACTTGCGCCACATAAACATTGCCGTACGACATGGCAATCATGCCCAAATCTTTCTTAGGTAATTCTTTACCTGCCGTGGCAAATTTGGCAGAAGCGCCCATCGGAGTTGCCTTGGACTGTTGACCGCCGGTGTTGGAGTAAACGCCAGTATCAATCACCAAAATATTGATGTTTTTGCCTGATGCAATGGCATGATCCAAACCGCCAAAACCAATATCATACGCCCAACCGTCACCACCAAAGATCCAAACGGATTTGCGGATGAAGTAATCAGCCAATTCATTCAGATGCTTGGCTTCCGGCGAAGAAATTGTTGCAAGCTTTTGGCGAAGAGCCTCAACGTAACCGCGCTGAGCCTCAACTTCCACATCTGTCTTTTGCGGATTGCCCAAAATTTGCGTGACGAGATCCGCCCCGATTTGATCTTTCAAGCCTTCCAAAAGGGTTTTGGCGACGCTTGTTTGCTGATCAATGGAGAACCGCATACCCAAGCCAAATTCGGCATTATCTTCAAACAACGAGTTCGCCCAAGCCGGACCATGACCTTTTTCATCTTTGGTATAAGGTGTCGTCGGCAAGTTGCCGGAATAAATGGACGAGCAACCTGTGGCGTTTGCCACAACCATACGATCACCGAAAAGTTGTGTGACAAGCTTGATGTAAGGTGTTTCGCCACAACCTGCGCAAGCGCCGGAATATTCAAACAAAGGCTGAATAAGTTGCGTTGTCTTGGGCAGATTTTTCTCCACTTCGGTACGTTTCACATAAGGCAACTTTTCAAAGAACTTCCAGTTTGCCTTTTGTTCCGCCAAATGCTTTTCAATGTGATCCATATTAATAGCTTTTTTAAGCGCATCAATTTTGTTGCGTGCCGGACAAGCTGAAACACACAAACCGCAACCTGTGCAATCTTCCGGCGAAATTTGAAGCATAAACTTCTTGCCGGCAAATTCCTTGCCCTTATAATCAGCACGCTTTAAGGTCGCCGGGGCGTCTTTAAGCTCTTCATCAGAAGCCACTTTCATCCGAATAACGCCATGCGGGCAAACAAGCGAGCATTTACCGCATTGGATACACACTTCAGGATCCCAAACCGGAATTTCGGTAGCAATGCAACGCTTTTCAAACTGCGTTGTACCGGTCGGCCAAGTGCCGTCCGCCACTTCGGCAAAAGCCGAAACAGGAAGCTCGTTGCCACGGTCGGCAATGAGTTCGCCGGTCAAGCGTTTCACAAATTCAGGCGCATTGGCCGGAACCGGCTCTTGACGATGGAAAGTTGAAGTTACCGTGGAAGGATATTCCACTTTGTGCAAGTGTTCCAACGAAGCATCAACCGCTTCAAAGTTTTTCTGCACAATGGCATCACCCTTCTTGGAATAAGTTTTCTTAATCGCGGCCTTAATTTGCGCAATTGCCTCATCTTTGGGTAGAATGTTAGAAATGGCGAAGAAGCAAGTCTGCATCACGGTATTAATGCGTTGCCCCATGCCTGTGGCACGCGCCACTTCAACCGCGTTAATGGTATAGAAGTTGAGTTTTTTCTCAATCATCTGCTGTTGGACTTCAATCGGGAGCTTATCCCAAACTTCATCCGCCGTATAAGGTGCGTTGAGCAAGAATGTTGCGCCGGGCTTAGCAATTTTTAAGATATCCACCTTATTCATGAAGGGAAATTGGTGACAAGCCACAAAATCAGCCTTAGAAATAAGATAAGCTGACTTAATTGGATGATCCGAAAAACGCAAGTGCGATGTTGTCATAGAACCGGATTTACGGGAGTCATACACAAAATAGCCCTGCCCGTACTTACCGGCATCTTCGGCAATAATCTTAATGGAGTTTTTGTTCGCCCCGACCGTACCATCAGCACCCAAGCCGAAGAACACGGCACGAACCACATCTTGCGGCTCGGTATCAATGCTATCATCAAAGGCAAGCGAAGTTTTGCTCACATCATCGGTAATACCCACCGAGAAACCGTTAATCGGGTTGGCTGACAAGCCGTTATCAAAGACAGCTTTAACCATGCCGGGGGTAAATTCTTTAGAAGACAAGCCATAACGACCGCCGACAATTTTCGGCATCGCGCTGATTTGACCATGCGCAAAGGCCTGTGTGAGTGTGGCCACAACATCCAAGTACAACGGTTCGCCAATAGAGCCCGATTCTTTGGTACGATCAAGCACAGAAACAGCCTTGACGGATTTGGGCAAAACTTTCAAGAAGCTTTGAACCGGGAATGGACGATACAAGTGAACTTTCATCACACCGAGTTTAGCGCCTTGATTATTTAGGTAAGTAATAGCTTCTTCAACGGTTTCGCCACCGGAACCCATAATCACAATCACTTCTTCAGCATCAGGCGCACCGAAATAATCCACAACATGGTAAGATCTGCCGGAAATTTTAGCAAACTTATCCATTTCTTCCTGAACAATGCCTTCAACCTTTTGATAATAAGGGTTAGACGCCTCACGACCTTGGAAAAACACATCAGGGTTTTGCGCTGTGCCGCGAATAACGGGCTTTTCAGGACGCAAAGCATGTTTGGCATTAAAAGTATAATCAACGCCGTCTAGCATACCGCGCAAATCGTCATCGGAAAGAAGGCTGATTTTCTTGATTTCATGCGATGTTCTGAAACCGTCAAAGAAGTGCATAAACGGCACACGTGAACGCAAAGTAGATGTTTGCGCAATCGCGGCAAAGTCGTGCGCTTCCTGAACGGAATTTGAGCAGAGCATAGCAAAACCTGTCTGACGGCAACCCATCACATCGGAGTGATCGCCAAAAATTGATAAGGCATGATAAGCCAAAGAGCGCGCGGCAACATGCATCACAAACGGGAACAATTCGCCGGCAATTTTATACATATTCGGAATCATTAAAAGCAAGCCTTGCGAAGCCGTAAAGGTTGTGGTGAGCGAGCCTGCCTGCAACGAACCATGGCAAGCACCCGCGGCACCGGCCTCGGACTGCATTTCCTGCACTTCAGGGATCACGCCCCAAAGGTTTTTCTGCTTCGCGGCCGACCAGGCATCCGCCCACTCGCCCATCGGGGAAGACGGTGTAATCGGGTAAATCACACAAACTTCATTCATGCGGTGCGCCACAGAAGCCGCGGCTTCATTAGCGTCCATCATTTTCATTTTAACATCTGACATTTTATTTCCTTATCAATTCAAGAATGGATTTAAAAAAGCGAAAACCCTTTTAAACCCGGGTTAGTTTTATAGATTCACAATCTGTTATGCTCTATAGCACACCGCTTCAAAAAAGCAACAAATTTTTTCAAAAATTTTCAACTTTTTCTTGACAAAAATTCCAAAAACACATAGAATAAAACAGAAATCAAATTATTTATAAATTATGAGAAAAATAAACAACATTCGTGTTTCCGTTATTTACGGAAATATTGCAAAATTATCGGCTGACGCCATTGTCGTTCCCGAATTTCGTGAATCAGCATCGTATAGCGGTGTTGGTGGTGCTTTGTCCATAAACGGCTATGAAGAAGGTTTGGAAAACTATTCTTGCTTTTTAGACAACATGCCCGATCCACCCTATGGAGAAGTCATACACACGCAATCCGGCAAGCCAGACATTCCGTTCATGCTTCACGCGGTATGCATTGGTGCACCAAAAGAAAATGCTTTCCAAGTCATAAGTATCTGCGTGGAGAAAGCACTAAATTTAGCTCAAAGCCACCGATACAAAAAAATTCTGATGCCGGTACTTGGAACGGGAATTTTCGATTGCTTAACGGATAAGGAGGCCGCAGTTGCCATGTTAAACGGCATTGCCACTTTCAATGCCGACACGACCGAAGAGATGGAGGTTGTCATTGTGATTCATTACAAGAGCAGACAAAAAGAAACGTTTGAACGCATTCTTGATAGTTTTGATCCTTCCCATCCTACCACCGTTAAGATGATGTAACCGCGTGTTTGATCCGATGATTTCTACCGATGCTACAGAGCATTGTTAAAAAAGCTTGAGTTAAAACTCAAGCTTTTTTTTATTGAAAACCGCCGGCCATAAAGCCACCATCAACAATAATATCTTGCCCGGTGATATAAGTGTTTTGCGGGCTGCATAAAAACGCCACAATATCTGCAATATCTTGAGGTTGGGCCAACCGTTGAAGCGGAATTTTGGAAACAATGGACTGAATTTTTTCTGCGCTGTTTCGGGCGCGAAACATTTTGGTATCCACATACCCAGGCGAAACGGTATTGCACATCACCTGATATTGACCAAGCTCAATTGCAAGCGTTTGAACAAGCCCACGCAACGCATGCTTTGACGCCGCATAAGCCGCTCTGTCCGAACGCCCTGTGGTGGCATAAAGCGAAGCAATCCCTAACACATAACCGCGTTTTTTCTTTTGAAAATAAGGCATTACATGCTTACAAATTTCCAAAAGCGCCGTTACATTAATGTTTTCCGTTTTCAAAAATTCAGCGGCTGACAATTCTTCGGCTGAGGCAATCGGATTATAGCCGGCGCAATGCACCACCACATCAAAATCAGCGCCATTTTTCTTAAAATAAGCCCCAATCGCCGTTAAATCAGATAAATCAAGCGCCGCGCTTGAGGGCGCGACAAGTTCATCGCCGTTAAGAATAAATTTTTCTTTGATTGCGGAACCAATATTGCCATTACCGCCGGTTAAAAACACTTTCATATCTGCCTCCTTTTTTAAAATACCTTACGAAGATTTTAGACAGCAACCTTGCCTTTCAACACGCCGTAACTTTCATAGCCGATGAGTTCAAAGTCTTCATAGCGGAACTCATTGATATCTTTCACATCGGGATTAAGCTTCATGGTCGGCAGTTTTAAGGGGGTACGGGTTAATTGCTCGCGAACCTGCTCAAAGTGATTGTGATAAATGTGCGTATCGCCCAAAGTATGCACAAATTCGCCAAGTTTCAGGCCCGTAACCTGCGCCACCATCATGGTTAAAAGCGCGTAAGAGGCAATGTTAAACGGCACGCCCAAGAACATATCGCACGAGCGCTGATAAAGCATGCACGAAAGTTTGCCGTTGGCCACATAAAACTGATACATCATATGGCAAGGCGGCAACTTCATTTGCCCAATTTGCCCCACATTCCAAGCCGAGACAATCATCCGCCTGTCATTCGGGTTGGTTTTGAGCTGATGAATCACATTTTGAAGCTGATCAATCCCCTCGCCGTTCCAGTTACGCCATTGCGCGCCGTAAACCGGCCCGAGATTGCCGTTTTCATCCGCCCATTCATTCCAAATACGCACACCGTTATCTTGCAGATATTTCACGTTTGTATCACCCTTAATAAACCACAAAAGCTCATAAATAATGCTTTTCAGGTGCACTTTTTTGGTGGTCACAAGCGGAAAGCCCGCATTCAGATCAAAGCGCATCTGACGCCCAAAAACCGACCGCGTCCCCACACCGGTGCGATCCGTTTTATCCACGCCGTTTTCCATGATGTCTTTTAATAAATCAAGATACTGTTTCATCTTTTTTATCCTCAATAGCCTTTACAATATGCTTAAGCGCGGCTTGGTCAACAAAAGCCCCTTTTTGCACCCAAACGGTGGTCAGAATATCATCTAAATCATAGTCCTGCGAAACTTTCACGAACTTTTTGTTCATAACGTCAATACAAGGAGTTATGTCAACTTTTTCACCTGTTAAATGAACATCTAAAGCGCCTTGATAACAACTATCCACGATAATATCAGGCAAAAGTTTTGCACCATTTGAAAAAAAAGCTTTATACGTTCCCGCCCCGCCGGCAATAAACAGATTCCCTTCAAAATCTTTGAAAGCTTTAATATCATTCACAACAAAATGATTCGCTTTATCAGACACTTCGTAATCAGAATTAAAGCTCAAGACAAATATTTTGCGGTTCGGTAACGTGCGGTTTGGGAAACTCTCATACGTTTTTTCGCCGGCAACAAGGCTTTGACCTTCAGTAATGCGCCGAAAGCGCTTAAAATCAGACGAAATATGCCAAGGAATATTTGGCCCGATTCCAATAACATTATCCCCTTGATGTCGGCACCAGATTGCAATTTTAGTCATCGTGTTCTCCCTCAAATCAAGCATACCAAAACAAACCATTATGCCAAGCATTTTTTAGAGGTTTTGGACAGCTTCATCAAAAAAACTTTTTAAGGCTTAAAATCGGCTCAGTTATGTTTTTGCCGTGTTCGTATTGAACATATTGAAAATTTGCTTCTAACGCGGTATTCCGACTGATATGATAATCAAAAAGCACCTGATAAATGAGCTTATTTCCAGGGGTTGAGGTGGCAAAAATTTTCTTCACTTCTGCCTGTGCGCTAACGTGTTCACCCGTATAAAGCACGCCCAACGCCAAACCAACACCACCCCATTGATGGCGCGCCAAAACCCCGCCATACGCACCATCCACACTGCTTAAGGCATAAAGCCACAAAGGCTCGCTTAAGGCCAACGTGCCACCCCCGCTGACGGATCCGTTCAAGGCATAATATGGATCTAAAGTTTCCGGCTTGAGTTCACGGGAAACATTGAGATCAATCCGGTACGTCGGCGCCTGAAAAAGCGTGTCAATCGGCGAAAAGGAAGCAAGTTGCAAAATATCAAGCTTTTGAAGATAATAACGATCGTGCCTGTCCTGATGCCTGATAGTCAGATTCAAAAAGTTTATCGCCGCGCCGGGCAGATAACCAAAGGGATTATCCGTTAAGCTGTGATACGCCGGACGCAAACTGATTTGCTCAAAAACATCGCCGTTTTGCGTGCCTAAACCGAAAGTCACAACTGCCGAATCATGGGCAAACATCGGATCTTTACCCTCTTTAAGCGTTGCAAACTTTTGCCCCGCCCTTGTTTGATTGCGCGCTTTCAAAAGTCCGAAGCTCTTGCGCCGATACGCTTTCAAATCAATATCTTCGGCAATGTATTGATACTGCACATACTGATATGCCGTTTCCAAAACATCGGCTTTTTCATCATCGGAGAGCGCGTTCATCGCCCAATTTTCAGTTTGCAGAGCCTCATAAAGCGCCTGACGTTGCATCTTGCTCATCTGGCTCAAACGGTGTTTGATTTTGCGCCGTCTGGAGGGACGATAGTTGGTCTGCCGCACAAACCCTTCACGCGCGCCAACGGCTTTAATAGTATCCAAAGGAATAGTCTGCACGGGAAAATCCGCCCGCAAGTTAAGCGAGGGTCGCACAGCATCAAAAAGCTCCATGAGCATATATGAGCAATTTTGCGTAAAGAAATAATAAGGTGTTTGCGTTTGCCCGATTTCCCAAATATGCGCCACAAAAAAATCCAATTCCTCTTGAGTTAAGTCGAGCTGATATTCCCAAATATCACGGTTTTCAATGTTGTTATAGGTATTAATCACGTCATAATAAGGTTTGGTGGTCAGTCCGCCGGGGTACATACCCGTCAAGCCGTAAATGGCATAAAGAAAGCTGTTTTCATACCCTTTGGTAAAGGCGCCATAATTCACGCCATGGGCTAAAAGTTGCGTACCTTTGCGCTTGGTATCCACTCTTAAAAGTGTGTGCCCAAACAACGAGGAAGAATTGTTCATAAAGGCATCAGTAAATAAAAACGTAATCCCCGAAGGCTGCAAATCCGTCTGAAATTGCTCATATTCCACGCAATGCGGGAAATCTGTCTCCAGAAACCCTTGTTTTTTCAAGAAAAGGTAACGCGCCGGAAAAAGGCATTGTTTTTCTTCATCATCGCCCTCAAAAAGCGCAATGGTCGCTTCAAGCTCGGCTTCTGGGTTGTGCCGACCTTCAGGGCTTAAATAAAAATTTTCGGAGCCGATAATACCTTTTTCACCGCCGAAAAGCGTTTTTTGATAATGCACAAGTGCAAGCCATGCCTTACTTTGTGCCACATCAGAAATTTCCGCCGCATGTAAAGGCAGAGCAAAGAAAAAACTTAAAAGAAAACAAAGTACTTTATTCATTTTTAAAAAACGGGCGAAGCAAAAATTGCCCGCCCGTCCGTTCATCAGAAGCCAATTAAGCTTTCATAATCTCATAAAACTTGAGCGTAACATCTACGGCATCAACATTTTCTGAGGGGAACAAAACGGCAAAATTCCGATAAGCTTTTTCGGCAACCGTTTTTTCATCCATATTCATAATACCGGCCAAGGTGGTCAGGGTTTCGCCCTCGCCTGCCGCGGCATCAATGGCAAACTGTTCCAGATTGTTTTCCATAAACGCCAAAATCATTTTTTGCGTACCACCGGTCACGCGCCCGTTGGGATCGCAACCCGATGTGCCGAATGTGATACCAAATGTTTGAGAACCAAACGTTGCGTTTGTAGTAACAGCGGCCACCTGCGGGATAATACCGCTTTGTCCGCGCCAAGCCATAGAACCCAAACCACAACCGGTGCTGTCAATGGCATGTGCCGGCGCGCTTAAAGCTAATGCCGCACCAAAAACCAAAGAGGCGGATAAAATTTTTTTCATATTTCATCTCCAAAAAGTCTAAAACAAATTACCATTTTAAAATAAGCAAACCATATAATCTTGTATAGAAATTTAAAAAGTTTTACACAAAAAAGAAAATGCTTGATTTTATTTTAAATCGGATTATAAAGAAGCCATCAAAAACAAAACAAGCTGTGACGAATAACTTCGCCGCAGTTTCATTTTTCTAACTTTTGGAGAAGAACAATGGATAAATTTCCTTTAACAAAAAAGGGATTTTTACAGCTTGAGCAAGAATTAAAAAACCTGAAAGGTATTGACCGCCCGAACATTATTGCCGCCATTGCCGAGGCACGCTCGCACGGTGATTTGTCTGAGAACGCTGAATATTCCGCCGCTAAAGAAAAGCAAAGCTTTATTGAAGGGCGTATTCAGGAGCTTGAAGCGGTGGTTAGCCGCGCGCAAGTGATTGATCCACAAGCCGTCAAAGGCGATGTCGTGCGTTTTGGCGCCACGGTTGTGGTGGTTGATGAAGACACGGATGTTGAAACAACTTACCAGATTGTGGGCGACTATGAGGCAGATATTGAAAAGAACCTAATTTCCCTTTCCTCACCTTTGGCACGCGCACTCATTGGTAAAGAAGTAGGCGATGTAGCGGAATACACCGCACCGGGTGGCAAAAAATCTTTTGAGATTTTAGAGGTCAAATACGTTTAATTTGCTCAAAAATTGCCTATATCATAAGCCGGAAATTGTTCCGGCTTATTTTTTAGGAGTTCTGCCATGTCTGATGATTGCTTTTATGATTATGCCAACAAATGTGATTGCAGTGAAGATGATAAATGCGGTTGCACTTTCCCCAACAATATGCCACACGATTTTTCCTGCAACACGCCCGCTCCTGAGCAACCAGTGCCGAATCCGAAAGTAACGCACAGCGTCTTAATGTCAAGCCCCGCGCCTGATTTCACAGCCACTGCCGTAATGCCTGATGATACCATCACAACAAGCTTCAACCTTTATCAATATTTGGATAACAGTTACGGATTCTTAATTTTTTATCCGGCGGATTTCACCTATGTTTGCCCTTCGGAGCTCGTTTTTTATAATAAAATGTTACCTGAATTTGAACACCGAAAAGTAAGGCTTTTGGGCATCAGCACCGATTCGGTACATGCACATTCGGCTTGGCGGAAAATGCCCTTTCAGGAAGGTGGAATCGGACAGATAGGCTTTCCGCTTATTTCGGATCCCAAAGGGCAGATTGCCGCCGCATACGGCGTTTTAAGCCAAGGCGGCACGGCGATGCGTGCCTCGTTCTTAATAGACTTAAGTAAAATTGTGCGTTATCAGAGCGTTAATGATGAAAAAATCGGGCGCGATCCGGCAGAATCTTTAAGGATAACAGATGCGCTTCAATTAACCGAAAAAAGCGGCAACGTCTGCCCGGCGGGTTGGCATCAAGGCGATGCCGGCATAAACCGCACCATAGAAGACGTTGCACGCATTTTACAGCAAATTTAAGGTTTATTTCTTCCGCTTTTTGGTATGCGGTTGCTTTGAAAAATAAAAGAGCAACCCAACTTGCGCGGCAATCATCAAAACGGAAAAGATGCCGAACGGCAATTCAAACCCCAAACGAGCCACAATGAATTCTAAAACGGTGATAAGGCAGAAAACCACACAAGTTAAGCGCATTCTGAAATCATAAACCGTTTTAAATTTCAAAAGAGCAGCCATAATCCAAGCCAAAAACGTATAAATCCATGCGCAAAACAGAAAATAAATAAACATCAGCACAAGAACCACGACCGCAATGCCCAAAACCGCCAGATGAACAAACTTTTCCAAACTTTCTGTATAATCTTTTTTCTCAAGAGTAAAACTTCCCTCCAAACGGGTGCGGTCAACATCGTTTTTCTCAACGTGATAAAAATAAGAGCGTGTCAGATAAAAACCTTCGGGTAATTGATCAGTGTTTGTCAGCTCATCAAGTGTTGTGTCCAAAACAAAGACAAAACCGTCATCTTCATTGTTTTCCTCATCATCAGCGAACAAATCCACCTCGCGCACCGTCCGGACAGGATCGGTGACTTTCCCGTTTTCAACGGTAATCGGGAGCATTTTATCAGCTTGTTCTTGGACATAAGGCACCATCTCAAGCATAGGCGAACGAAGAGCAAATGCCGTATAAAGAGCCAAAAGAAAAGCAAGAACAAAAAGCAAAAAAACGCCATAACCTTTTCCATGTGCAATATAATTTAAAAGCTTAGTCATGATTTTCTCCTTTAAAACCGTCAGACTGATTCTGTTATAATGCATCTTTTTAAAATGAAAAGCAAAACGACAGACTCGGGCACAATTTTTTTGCCCGATTCGTCTCTTTGAAAGATTTTTCGCTTCATTTTGGGGCGTTTAAGCGCTCAAAAAAGCAAAAAAAAGCAAAAAATAAGGCTTTTTGTGCAAAAATATGATTTTTTTATTTGACAGGCACTTAAAAACTCGTTTCAATTTAACTGTGATGACCACAAACTGTGTAAGTCACATTGGTTTTTAACTTTTTTAGAGGGAGTCCTCACCGTGAATAAAAATGAACTCATTTCTAGCGTTGCTAGCTCAACTGGTTTAACAAAGACAGATACAGCTAAGGCTGTTGATGCTTTTGTTGCTGTTGTTACAAAAGCTTTGAAGAAAGGCGACGATGTTCGCTTGGTTGGTTTTGGTACATTTTCTGTTGCCAAACGTGCTGCTACAACAGGTCGCAACCCGCGCACAGGTGCTGTGATTAAGATTGCAGCTCGCAAACAAGCCAAGTTCAAAGCTGGTAAAGCTTTGCATGAAGCGGTAAACAAATAATTTTTTATTTGTTGGAAGTTAAAATAAGGCAGGATGTAAATCCTGTCTTATTTTTTTATTGACAAGGAAGTCAAAGCGCTTATGTTGAAATAGAATTCAATTATTAAAACTTATTATGTTATGGAAACGCAAAATTTAAAAATTAGCACACCTCTGCCGGTCATTTATCGCTTCAGCGATGGCAAATGTTATCAACTTCCGTACTTACACCCGAACTATTTGAAACAAGTTTACGGTGTGAAGTTTGCTGACAGTTTATACTTAAGCAGAATCTATGCCCCCTCTTCCGATTGGGACGAGGCTGACGCGCTTGCTCGTAAGAGTGGCGAAAGGCTGATGAGAGAATTTGAGCTGTTAAGATTCTGGAATGAGCGCGAAAAAATCAACGCCGCCATGCAAGTTTTTCGCCAGTATGGTATCAAAGCTGATAACGTGAAGAGAGGTTATCACTGGGGATGGGCGGACTGGAAAGGGCCATGGAAAGATTCCATGTCAGAAGGTCACCTCATTCCACGTTGGCACGCGGATCATATAGATTTGGTTCGCTTTGTATTAAATCTTGAAGAAAGCACCGCCCCATAAAGGCGGGCTTTTTTGTATTTTTTGCTTGATTTTGAAAAAATATTCCATTATAAAGCTTTCGGAACAACGAAATCGGGCGTTTAGCTCAGTTGGTTAGAGCATCTCGTTTACACCGAGAGGGTCGGGAGTTCGAATCTCTCAACGCCCACCATTAAAAAGGCATTCCTGAAAGGAATGCCTTAAATTTAGTCCGGCTTCAGAAAAGAAACGGGAATGAACGCCACGGATCCAAAGGATCTGCAAAGTGTAGACGGTGGAAAGCCTCATATTCCGCAAGGCGGAAAGCTTCCTTGTCTTTTTCTGAAAGGTCATTCTCTTTTAAGAGCTTACCGGAGGCATCGTGGTCATGCCCTTCTGATAGTATAGAATCAGTAAGGTTCAAGAAAAACACAAGAGCGCCGACAAACATAACAAGCAGAATGAAACCTAAAATTAATGTGGTTAACATGGCTATTAGTTTTGGTTAATAATAGAAATAAATTTATATAGACATTTATATTTTAACGAATTTTCACAAAAACACAACAACTTTTTCACAACTTATTTTTCTTTCAAAAAGCAATCTTTGCCCCTACCGAGATTTTGTTTGATTGATATAAATTTTCACGATTCGCCGAAATATAAAAAAACTCTTGAGATATTAAATATTTTAATATATGCTTCAGACAAGGTTGCGGAATTTCCACAACCCAGTGCCTTGGTTTAAGGTGCGGAGCTTTAAACAGCTTTATTCACTACGGTGTTAGGGTATAACATCGTTAATTTGCTTGTTACCGTAGTATTTGGTCGCAAGCAAGAATATATCCACGATTCATCTTGTATGGTCGGGGAGCTTTTAGCGTATGTCCAAGACCATAGTAGGTTGAAAAGGCTAAAGGAGTCATTCTAGTGAATATGATTGTTTAACTCTCCGACCACCTTATGAACAAGGTGGTTTTTCTTTATGATTTATAACGGAGAGGAAAATGGCAAACAACGAAGCGACAACGGATTTATGGGTCTATGAATTGCTCAAAGACGCAAATTTGGACCTTACCCCACAAGGAAGCCCAATCATTTTGTTATGGAGGAAAAAATAATGAATTTGACAGTGTGGAAAAGAATTTCTTTAACAATATTTGCTGTTTACGTTACCGCAATATATTTTTTATCTTCAAATCATGAAATATGTACTTCAATATCTGATGCTTTAGGCCTGTATTACTACATGAGAGATTTTTGTCATGATTTTCGTTTTCTTCCTTCCTTTCTCTTAGGCTCCTTGGTACTTACAATACTTATCCTTTGGGAAAATAATCTAAAAAAATTTTTATCAATTTTAAAACAAATGTGGATAAAGTATAGATTAGTGCTTTTCTATATTTTAATGTTTTTATGTTATATACTCATTGTAATTTTGACATGGAACAATAAAACTGTTGTATCGGTTTTAGGACTTATTCCTGGAACTTTGGTAAGTATGTGGGGATATTCTCAACGCAAATTAATAAAAAATTTTACGTTAGCAGCATCAGCGGTTATGAGTGGTTTAATTTCTGTATTACTAGGATATATTTTATATAAAATTCTTAATAATAATGAAATGAAATTTTTTATGTTTCTGATTGTTATCATTGCGGGTGCTACAATAAAATTAGACTTGCAATACACAATTAACGCTTTATATGACAATTCAGACTTCATTAAAGATATGGAAGATTGGTGCTCCCCAAACCTAAGACAAGAGGAAGCTCAAAGGTGGCTAGCGGCACAAGCGAAACACTACAGAGCACAAAGAGAAGCTTTACAACGCAATGAACAGCGTGCGGGTACATCAGATTCGACCATTGCAAATCTTGCGCAAGCAGTAGCACAGGCAGGAAAAGAGGGAATAGTAGCTTTTGGATTGGGAGCAGCAGGAACATTAGTCGGTGTACCAGGCTTAGGAGCGGCATTAGGTGGTGGATACATCTTTACTTCAACAGCTTTACAAGAGGGAGGTGGTAAGCTTCAAGAATGGCAAGAAGATTATATGAGAAAGCACGGAGGAAGCCTTGAGGGTTTTAATTATACAGAAGCAGGACAGGCAGCACTTGTACACGGTGCAATCGCTGGATTTATTAAGTCTGCCTTAGATAACAAATGAATTTAAGCCGTTAAAATTTTGCAATTAGTGTACAAAAATCAACACCATCGTACAAATTTTTCGCGAAATGAGATGGCTTTTCAAGGAGGAAACTTTAATGAATTTGACAATGTGGAAAAGAATTTCTCTAACAATATTTGCTGTTTACGTTACCGCAATATATTTTTTATCTTCAAATCATGAAATATGTACTTCAATATCTGATGCTTTAGGCCTGTATTACTACATGAGAGATTTTTGTCATGATTTTCGTTTTCTTCCTTTCTTTCTCTTAGGCTCCTTGGTACTTACAATACTTATCCTTTGGGAAAATAATCTAAAAAAAATTTTATCAAATTTAAAAATGCCAAATGATGAAACACTCAATTTAAAAAGAAAAGCCAACACTATAAATTCAAACCCAATATTAGATCAAACGTTTGCTGAACGACAAAAAAACGGCGATGAAATTATTATCAAAGTTGTTCAAGGATTAATGGACTTTGAAGAAGAAATAAAAAAGGGAATGGAACCTAAAGAAAAAATTATCCACCTATCTTTTACACAAAAAAAAATCATCATTCACCATGCTTCTGATTACTTTATAATTATAAAAAAAGGCAGAGAAACTGTTTTACGTTTTGATGGAGAATTAAAAGCCATAACATTACAAAAAAATATAGATGAAGAGATTCTTCCTTTTGGACTTAACATATTTTTAGCTTACAAGATATTTTCAATGGGGAAAGGTAAAGTCTTATTAGAAAAAAATTATTAGAAAAAGGAAAAAAATAACACAAATTTTAGCTTTTGAAATATTATAAACGAAAAAAACTTAACGCGTTTTTTTTAATTAAAATTTTCATGAAAGACCCATTCATTCCTAGAACCTCACTTTTACCCCTGCGGAGAATTGGTAGGCGTGATAGTCTTTGCCAAAGGTATAACTAGCGCCGGCATAGCCCGAAATGCGCTCATGATGTGCAAATTCTGCGCCCAATTCAAACCGCCCGAGTGTTTGTGACGGTTGCGATTTTGTTTGATTCATCCCCGTGATTTGAACCCCCGTATGCCGCCCAAACGTCTGCACCACCGAAGGTTTGATATAAAAGCCAGTTTTATTTTGCCCCTCACATGAATCATATTTCAAAGCCGCGCCTAAGCTTGCCTCGCCATAAAGCGGATTGTGATAATGCGCCGTTTTGCCGGCCTGATCATGAATATCGGCAATCTCTAGCCGCTCTGCCTGAACCGAAACAGACGGCACGAGTTGCCAACGTAAAGCAAGCGGCACATAACGCGCCGCCGAAACGCCGATTCCATACACCATTGCATGCGTGTTTTCATCAATCACGCTGTCATCCGTTGTAAAGCCCATATTTTGCCGTCCGCCGTATAAAGCGCCGAACAAACCGTATTTTTCTGTCTGATACTGCTGATAAAGACCAAAAACATAATCCGTTACACGCATATTTGCGCCACTTAAAGCCTGATAATCCCCTGCCCCTGAAAAGCTGTATTTTCCTTTGCCGTATTGACCAAACACACCGGCCTGATAAGCGGCGTTTTCCACAACCCGCACACCAGCATTGACTGCCTGAACATGCCCTTTCACATCTGAGGGCTTGTCAAGCGCAACATGATGATACTGCACCTGAACAAAACCCCGCGGATTAGATGAAAACGCACAATCTGCGCAAATTTGAGGCGCAAATCCACTTTGCACAGCCTCAAACAAATGCCGCGTCTGCTCATATAAAACCTGCCCCAACGCCGCATAAACAGGAACTTCCGGCACATAAACAGACGGTCGTGGCGGCGGCTCAGGGAGAGGTGTCACAAACTCAAAGGGCAAATCAGGTTGTCTCGGCTCAGGGGGCAACACGCCCAAATACCAAGCACTGCCTTTTTCATCGCCCTTGGCATTATAACGCGACAGCCAGTTAAAATCTAGCGGACTGCCCCAAATGCGTTGAACAATAAAATCTGCCGGTGTCATCAAATCATCATTCGGCGCTAAAACATATGCGCTCAAAAAACCTTCCATACTCGGAAAACCCTGATCACTATCTAAAAAGCGCAAAATAACGCCCGTTTTTCCAATCACATCGCCCTCAACCTCTAAAACGCCGTGCGTAACTTCGTGCGTTTCCGGATTAAGCGAAACATCAAGCTCCAAAGTCGGCGTTCCACTGGCTTGATAAGAGCCCGTGCGCAAAAAACTTTGCGTGCCGAGTTTGAGTGAAGCATTATCTGAGAGGGAAAGCATACCACTATTTTCCGCTTTACCCTCATTTAAAAAAACACCCTGCCCAAAAAGATAAATATCGCCCTCATTCACATATTGACCGGCATTCGCCAACGTGCCGGTATTGTAAACGCCAGTAGTATAAAGTTCGCCTTTTTGTTCCACTTCCATAAGTCCATTATTCATTGTCTGGCGCGAAAAGCGCGCCCGATAGTCATCTTCAATAGCAACTGTGCCATTATTAACAAGTGTTGTTTCCATAACCGTATCGGCAAGCGTTTGCCGCAAATAAAGCTTTGCCGACGGGGCAATGAAGGTTATACCATTGCCCATAATGCCGCCGTCTAAATAAAGTTCGCCGTCACGAATAAGGATTCGTCCATTTTCAATATAAATATCATTTGCCACACCATCAGCCGTATTAAATGAAAAGAAATTCATACCCGAAAAAATTATATCGCCCGATTTCATATAAATCGCACCACCAAGAGCTTGGCCGGTATCTGAAGAGGCCTGATTGCCTGCAAATGTATTCATACCACTAAAAAAGAGCGTACCACCCTCATGATAAAGCGCGCCACCCAAAGCCGCGCCATGCGCTTGAACAATATTTTCTGAAAAATAAACATTTTCCATAGAACCGATTTCACCGCCATTATAAATAGCGCCACCATAGGCATTGCCAGCTTCAGATTGAGCGATATTATCCACAAAGCTCCCCATGACAAAGCGTTGAATTATTGCACCTTTTTGATTCGCAATGCCCGCGCCATAAGCAGATTGATTTTCCCCTTCTACCAAAAGTTGGTTATGCGTAAAAATCACACTGTCCAAAAGCGTAATCTCGCCATCATTATCAATCGCTCCGCCCCAAACAGAATGATTATCCTTCGCCGTCACGATATTTTCATAAAAGTTGGTATTGGTCAGACTGTCTAAAACACCTCTGGCTTTGCCCGATTCTGCTGGTTCAACATAAACCACACCGCCATGCAACATGCCCTGCTGATCAGAAACCTCTAGTTCGTTGCCATAATAAGTTTCGCCGTCTAAAGATTGATGCGCACCGGCAGGAATATCTATCACAGAAGCATAAGTTGCTCCGGCAGTGAGGTTTAATTGAAAAAAGAAAAAAAGCCTTGCAGATTTATAAAAAAAACCATTTGGCATCAATTTTCCTCAACTGCAACTTTGACACCAAATGATTGAAAGCAAAAAAAATATATACCTCAAAATAGAGCTAACATCGGTCAAAATGATATAACCGAATAGATAATAGATACGTCGTAAAGTTCCATTGAACACAACAAAAGAATAATTTTAACCTTGACTTTCACATATATTTCAGATAGCCTGACTTTGTATCAGGTGATGCCTGATATGAGGTTTAAGAACCCTCTTACGGTTATCTGTAAAATCAGATGTAAAATACTACCTTTTTGCCTATGGCAGGAAGGTAGTAAAATAGGTTAATATAACTAATATACTACACTATTCCGTAAATAGGTTCTTACTTCCTGCCACCTCTCATCAAGGTGGATTTTTTTTGATAAGGGAGGAGAAAAATTTTGATAAAAAAATTTTTGATTGTCTTGAGCTTCTTGATATTAAGCGCTTGTGTCAAAAACTATGAATTACTTAATTTAAATAGAGAAAATTCAAGAACAAGCTTATCTTATGTCAATGACAGTGAAGTTTATACGTCAAAAGGCGCAAAAAGTCAAATTTCACTCAGTCCGATAGTCACGCAATGGCGCGGAAAAAGAAACCTTTCCTTTAGAATAGCTTTTATGAATAAAAGCACCCGATGTGTAAATTTCTCAATCCAAAACATTCGTATAGAAACACAGCACAGACAAGAGATAAAAATCATAAGCTACGATGAAAAAATGAACGAGATTTTAGAAGCGCAACAAAATCAAATCGACGCTTATCAAAGGTCCATGGCCTTATCTCTTATCAATACAGACTCATATACTTACCTTTATCCAACAAATTATGGTCTCACACCGTACTATGCCATAACACGCAATCGGGATCAGGAAGAGTTAAACCAAAATATCCAAAAATTGCTTTTAAGAGAAAACTTAAAAGATGTGCGTGATGAAACAAATATGAAAATAGCAGAACTTTCTGATTATTTAAGGCTGAATACGGTACAAGCCGGCGAATATCTTATCGGGAGGTTTGATTTTCCGTCAAAAAATATAGAGGATAATGAAGTTTTTATCATCAAAATTGAGGTTAACGGAGATAGACATCAATTTTATTTTCAAAAAAAAATTTATAATTAGCTTGCTTTTAAAGTGAATGATGCGTATAATAGGAGCAGTCGGGCAACCGACTTTGACACGAAAAGAAGCATGGAATAGGTGTATTGGACCCGGGGGCAGTACCCGGCGCCTCCACCAATTTAAAGGGATTTTTGAGCAAAGTTTACAAAGGGAGTAAATGAGCGAAAAAATTCCAAGCATGAAAGGCAGCAAGCACGGAGTCTGTTGAAAATGTGATAAAGTGCTTTGCTGCGCAGGGATTTTTGAGCGAAGTTTACAAAGGGAGTAAATGAGCGAAAAAATTCCAAGCATGAAAGGCAGCAAGCACGGAGTTTGTTGAAAATGTGATAAAGTGCTTTGCTGCGCAGGGATTTTTGAGCGAAGTTTACAAAATGGGTAAATGAGCGAAAAAATCCCAAACATGAAAGCGCTTTAGCACATTTTCGAGGGGGCGAAATAGGTTTGACAGGACAACAATAAAGATGCATTCTGTGTTCGGCGAGAAACCACCGTTACCGGTTCAAAATAAATGAATGCAAATGATAATTTTGCACCTGTTGCAATCGCTGCTTAATTAGGCGAAAGTAACAAATCTAATTCTTGAGGCATTGGTTTGCCACAAGTGGAGCTTGGAGCCGCTTAGCAACAGAAGGCTCTTTTTTTGTAGGCAAGAAAAAACCTTTTTAATAAAACTTTAAGCAAAGAAGCTTATAAAGGGGTAAAAGAGGTTTTGAAAATGTCCGAAATGTTAACTGAAATCAACTACGATAAACTGATAAGCAAACACCTCAAAGGGGTGGTGGTGGATGCTTTAAAGATTGTGCAAGAGCAAGGCTTGCCAGGGGAAAATCATTTTTACATCACCTTTCGGACAGATCACCCGAATGTCAAAATGCCCCCGATGCTTAAAACGCAATATCCTGAAAATATGACTATTGTTCTCCAGCACCAATTTTCTGATTTAAGGGTAGAAGATGATCGTTTCGGTGTTGTTCTGGTTTTTGGCGGTATTCCTTATCCTTTGGCCATTCCCTTTGATGCCATCACCTATTTTGCGGATCCGTATGCTAAGTTCGGTTTGAGTTTTGGCTTTGAAAAAGAAGAAAGCGCCTCAAAGTTGGAAGATTTGGACGTCAATAAAAAAGAAAAGAAAAATGATAAACCCGCTGAGGTTGTTTCCATAGACAGTTTCCGAAAGAAATAAGATGAAAAAATTTTCCGTTCTTATCGCACATCAGCACGCCACAAGCATCACGCTTGAGAACGAGTTTTATGAGGTTTTAAAAAAAATAGCCAAAGAAAAAGAGAAATCGTTAAGCACACTCATTACCGAAATTGACGCCGAACGTACGGAAACAAACCTTTCAAGCGCCATTCGGGTTTATATTTTAAGAGAACTTTTAAAAGATTAATCCTTCCAAAAAGCGCGGCTAAAAACAACCAAAACGGTCAAAATTTCCAAACGTCCCAAAAGCATCACAAAGCACATCAAAAGTTTAGCTGTTGATGAGAGAAGCGCATAAGAGCCCATCGGACCTGTTTCGGAAATAAACCCGGGACCTGTGTTTGTGATCATCGCTGTTGCCGTTGAAAGCGAAGTGGCAAAATCATACCCCGATAAGCCAAGGCAAAGCGCCGCCCCCGCCGCCGAAACAACAAAGAGCGAAACAAACACAAAAACGGAAGAAACAATACTATCCGAGACAACGGCGCCACCAACTTTGACAGGAACAATCCGGTTCGGTTCAATGGCTGTTAAAAAAGTTTTGTGAAAATACGACCATAAAACCTCCCAACGCATAACCTTCACGCCACCTGTTGTAGAACCGACACAGCCGCCATGAAAAGCCAAAAGCGCAAAGAACACCCCTGCCCCAACACCCCAGTTGAGATAATCGGTAGAGGCATAGCCCGTGGAAGTAATCACAGAAACAATATTAAACCAACTTTCACGCACGGCATCAAAAATATGCACGCCATTATGAAAATGAAGCCAAAGTGCCACAGCTGCCGCCAAAAAAACAACAATAGTCAAAAATGATTTCACTTGCCCGAAGCGCAAAGAATCAATCGGCTGATGACGAATAAGCAAGATATAAAACGTCATCGGCAACGCGCCTAAAAGCATAAAGACCGAGAGCACCAATTCAACCGAAACACTATTAAAGGCCGCCACAGAAGCATTTTTGGTGGAAAAACCGCCTGTCGCCACCGCTGTTAGAGCATGATTTAAGGCATCAAAACGCCCCATGCCGCAAAGCATCAAAAGAAGCGCGCATAAAAGCGTGAGTGCAAGATAAATGCCGATAATCCATTGCACCATATCCACAAAATGCGGCATAAATTTATCACCGGGATCTGTATTTTCATGCTGAAAAATCTGCATACCGCCAATGCCCAAAAACGGCAAAACCGCCACAGCAAAAACCACCACACCAATACCACCCATACCATTGAGCATGGAGCGCCAAAGCAAGATAGACCGCGCCTGACTTTCAACATCTTTCAAAACTGTGGCGCCTGTGCCGGTAACACCTGAAAAACTTTCAAACAACGCGGAAGGCAAATCTTGAAAAACACCGCTTAAATAAAAAGGAAACGCCGCAAAGATTGCCACCAAAACCCAACTCAAGAGCGTGGAAAGATACCCTTGCCGAAGCGAAATTTTACCAACTTCAATGTGTCGATTAAGTAAAAAAAGCAAAGACCCGACAGCAAGCGTCAAGAGCGCTGATGTCAAAAATGGCGACCAATCAGCGCGTTCATCGTACATATCCATCAAGGCGGGGAAAAGCATACCCAAACCCAAAAAGGAAAGCACGCAACCGTTAATTAAAAGAACAGGACGCCACATTTTTTGCTCCTACAAAGCCACATTATCAGCAAACCCCGCATCAACCAATTTCCGGTTCAGACTTTGCCCATTCACATAGCAAACACCTGTCGGCAAATTCTGGTAAGTATAAGCCACCAAATCGCATTCCACTGTTTTTCCGCGAACCAATTTGGTCAAATATTTTTCGGCAGCCTTCACATCATATTTCTGGGGATTGGTATAGATGCCATAGAGAATAAGGTACGTTTTACCAACCGTGATCTCATTAGGTGAAAAAATCATCACTTTACCCTTAATGCGTTGGGGCTGATCTTCATAGACAAGCGGCAAATCTTCATCTTTACGGTAAGCAGGTATATCTTCAGGCTCTTGCACTTCTTCTGTCAAAGGCGCAAGATCCGAGACAACTTCCGCGGGTCGCTCAAGTTCTTGATCTATTTTAACCGATTGCTCAGACTCTTGAAGTATTTTAGCAGGCTCCTCAGGTGGTAGAGAAACCTCATGACTTGCCTCAGGAAGTGCCTCCTCTTCATGCGCCGACAAAGCTTGTTGTTCTTCCTCAATCGGACTTTTTTGTTCTTTCTCGTCCTTTTTTTCCAACCATTTTGAAGGAACTTTCATGAGCTGATATTGCTTTGGCTCAGGTGCAGACAATTCAGATAAAGGCAAAATTTCAGCAGTTGAGACATGCGTCTTTCTTTGAGACGGATGTAAAACTTTTGGCTGTGGCAAGCCTTTTTTATGGTGAGGCTCCACCGAAATATTTTGATTTTGCGAAAAATACCATGAAAGCGTATTTTTTAACGGCACATGTTGCGCAAGCGGAACGGCAAGGAGCGCCAAAGCAATAGCTAAAAGAAAAATGATAAACCGAAACGGATGACGCAACGGATAAGTCAGAGTCATAAAAATCCAATGAAAAAACTTAGCCATACCGTGGATTTTAATGTCCTTCAGCCGATCAAGCTCCATGTTTTTCACCCCCGTACTTTTGTTTCAATTCTTCTAAACGTTCAGGTGTAATACGCTCAAACAGCGGTTCGCCGACCTCAAACGGCGCGCCTTCTTTCAAGACCGAAAGCTCTTTTTCAACGTCAAAATCCTTCAAAGACGGCATATCCGAAAGCTTTAAGCCAAGGCGATTCAGCATAGCCTCCACCGTCTGCGGCATAACAGGCGCGCTCAAAACGGCAAAAAGACGGATGAGGTTAATACACACATTCAAAATAGCCCCTGCCCGCGCGGCATCCTCTTTAATAACTGTCCACGGCTCGGCATCAGAAATGTAGTTATTGCCTTCCACCCATATAGCACGCAATTCATTTAACGCCTTGCGAAACTCCATCGCATCCATATATTTGAAATAAGCCGCCACGCGTGCTTTGAGGTTTTGCTTCAAAGTTGTTTCTAAAGGCGTATCCGCCCCACGTGCCGGTACAAAAGTGCCAATCTTGGAAGCAGTCATTTTCAACACACGGGAAACAAAATTCCCCAACACGCCGTTCAAATCCTTATTCACAACCGCGGCAAACAAATCAAACGTAAAACTAGAATCAGAAGCCTCGGGAATGTTGCTCATCAGCCAATAGCGCCAATAATCGGCCGGAAATTCTTTCACGGCATCTTCGGCAAAAATTCCCCTGTTCTCAGACTTTGAAAACTTACCGCCCTCATAGGTCAGATAACTGCAACCTTTCAGATAATCCACCTGTGTCCACGGCTCGCCCGTCCCTAACAGAGTGGCGGGAAATGTAATGGAGTGGTAAGGTACGTTGTCTTTGCCCATAAACTCCACATGCCGCACATCGGAAACGCCCATCCACCAATCTTTCCAATCGCGATTTTCTGGATCTTCATCAGCCCATTGCTTGGTAATGCCAATATAACCAATCGGCGCATCAAACCACACATAAAACACTTTATTTTCAAAACCCGCTTTCGGCACAGGGAAACCCCATTTCAAATCGCGCGTGATGCAACGGGGTTGCAAGCCTTCTTTAAGCCATTTTTGCGCAATGGAATAAGCCACTTCCGGCCAGAAAGGCTCTTTACTTTTAAGCCATTCGCGAAGTTTAGGCTCAACTTTGGGCAGATTTAAAAATAAATGCTTTGTTTCACGCACTTCCAAATTTTGCGAACCCGAAATCGTGCTCCGCGCATTCAAAAGCTCGGTCGGCTCCAAAACTTTGGTACAATTTTCGCATTGATCACCGCGAGCCTTATCATATCCGCAATGCGGGCAAGTACCGGTAATATAGCGATCAGCCAGAAACATCTGATCATCAAGCGAATAAATCTGTTTCACAGTGCGTTCTTCAATATAGCCATTTTCATCAAGCTTTTTAAAAATATGATACGTCATTTCTTTGTTTTGTTCGGAAGACGTGCGCCCGAAATAATCAAACGAAAGCAAAAAATCCTGATAAGTTTTAAGATGCCTAGCATGGTTCATATCGCAATAAGTTTCAACATCCATACCGGCTTTTAAAGCGCCAACTTCGGACGTTGTACCATGCTCATCAGTTCCGACAATATAAAGCACATTTTGCCCCTGCATACGCATATAGCGCGCATACACATCAGAAGGCAACAAACACCCGACCATATGCCCAAGGTGTGGAATGCCGTTAATATACGGAAGTGCAGACGTAATCAGAACTTTTGACATTTTTATTTCTTCTCCTTATGCTTAATGAGCTGATTTTAACCCGATTTTCACAAATGGCAAGCACAAAATAACAAAAATTACATAATAAGGACGGTTTGTTGGAACACGTTTTCCATAAAGAAAAGCCCAACAAAGCAGAGGACGAGCGCCGCCAAAGGCGTGATGAGCCAACCCAAAACAATCTGCCCGCCGATATTCCAGTTTATACCGCGCCCGCCCTTTAAGAGCCCGATTCCCAAAATCGCCCCAATCACCGACTGTGTACTGGAAACCGGCACCAAAGGAATAAGCGGCAACCGATGCGCGCCAAGCCAAGCATTAAGAGCCTGCGAAGAAAAGATAAAAAGCACGATTGCTTGTGCCAAAACCACCACCAAAGCCGCGCGGGGCGACATTTTCATTAAGTTATTGCCAACTGTCATCATCACCTTATGCGAATATGTAAAAACACCAACGCAAATAGCAAGCGCGCCCAAGAAAAACAAAACCTGCTGACCGCTCCATTCAAACAATTTTCCAAAGTGAACCGGCTCAAACGGCGCAGAATCGGCAAATACGCCAACCACATTCGCAATATTATTTGCCCCCAAGGCATAAGCACAAAGCGCGCCCGTCACAATCAGAGCGCGGCGAATATATGCATCTTGGCGCAAAAGATGAACATGCCAAATACGAAACAGTTTGCGCATTAAGAAATACAAAACAACAGCCACAACACCACTTAAAACAGGGCAAATCACCCACGTTGAAACAATTTGCCCCAAAACAGACATATCTGTGGCGCGCCCGCCATACAGATTCCAACCGACAATCGCGCCAACAATCGCCTGCGAGGTTGAAACCGTAATCCGAAGCCTTGCCATCCAGTAAACAGAAAGAGCCGCGGCAAGAGCCACCATAAAGGCGCCGGCAAGCGCATTAACATGCCCTAACCTGTTTAACGTTGCCGAGCCGCCCGCGCCACCATAAACAGCGCCTAACACCACGAAAAATGAAGCAATAACGGCGGCGGTGCGAAATTTCAGCATTTTTGTCCCGACGGCCGTACCGAAAATATTGGAAGCATCATTAGCGCCCAACGACCACCCTAAAAACAAGCCACTGCTTAAAAAGAACAGAAAAGTCAAATCCATCAAATATCTCTCTTAATAACATAAATCAAAAGCTGATCAATGCAGTTTTCCGCCAAATCTGCAATATCGGCAACCTCGCTTAAAAACGATTCTAACTGCAATTTATGGGCCAATTCCAAATCCGAATCAAAGACGGCTTCTTTGAGCGCTGCCGTGGTTTTATCGCTCTCATGCTCCAACCAATAAACTTTTTTGGCATAATCGCGCACGGCGGGCAAATCGCGGAAGAAGGCGCGTGCTGCCATCGCCAAATTTTCGGCACATTCGCACACCTGCCCGACAAGTTCGCGAAACCGCTCATGATATCTTGGATCAATTTCCGGCTGCTCGATATAAAATTTATGTGCCACGTCATCAAATTCATTAATCACTTTATCCAAATTTTCCACAAGCTCCAAAATATTGCCTCGAAAATCCGGAATAAGGTTTTGGGTATAGAGTCGATTCTCAATTTCTCGGCGAAGCCCGTCGGCATCATGCTCGATTGTCTTAATTTCCTTGCTAAGCTTGCGATACGTGGTACTGCGCTTTTCTTTAAGAAAAACATCGCTTGCTTTTTTAAACACCATGGCAGCTTCGATAATTTTATCAAGCATTGCATCAATTTTTTGCTCTAACTGTTTGGTTTGAGAGAATAAAGAGAGCTTTACGTGAAACATTTTAACCCTTTCTTTGATTTATACATACTGATTATTAACATACACAATAATTTTATTCTTGTAAACGGCAAAATAATCAATTAGATTATGTAGCGTTTTAATTGTACAATTATTTAAAGGATCTTAAAATGAATAAAAATTCTTTATATATTTCTCTTTTAGCGTTGGTTGTTTCTGTAGCAACTGCAGTTGTTTGCGCAACAAAGTGCAACAAAGGCGCCGCCGGTTCTGCCGATTCTAAGAGCATTGAAGCTGTTTTGAGCGAAAATCCGCAAGTCATTGTGAATGCTTTGCAAAAGTACGAGCAATTACAACGTGAAAATCAGGAAAAGGAAGCTGCGCGTCTGTTCATTGATAATCTTGATGCGTTGCAAAACAATCCTGAAGTTCCGTTTGTTGGTCCGAAAGATGCAGACGTCACATTGGTTGAATTTTTTGACTTCTCATGTGGTTACTGCAAACGTTTAGCGCCCACAGTGGCAGCAATCGTTGATGCCAACCCGGATGTCAAAGTTGTTTTCCAACCCATCACCTTTGTTGCCCCGATTTCGAAATATGCAGCTCAAGCCGCCGTTGCAGCTAATTTGCAAGGCAAATTCTTGGGCATGTACAAATCCATGTTGGGCTTTGAAGGTCGTTTGACGGAAGAAAAAATCAACGAATTAGCTGAACAAAATGGTTTGGACATGGAAAAATACAAAAAAGATGTCGATTCCGAACAAGTCAAAAAGGTCATTGCCGGCGTTGCAGCTTTGGGTGAAAAAGTTCAAGTCCACGGCGTTCCTTCCTTGATCTTGAATGGCAAACCGCTCAACACCATTGAGCAAGATGGCATTCAAGCCGAGATTGACAAGCTGAAATAATTTTTCGCTTTCAAATAAAAAAAACAGCTCCGTTTGGAGCTGTTTTTTTGCATCAACAATAACAATAGAAATACTCTTTTCCCTCCAAATACGCTTCAAAAAGCTTTCTATCTTGACGGAAAAACAAAGTTAAAAATGCGCGGCGATGCAAGGCTTTGCCAAGTGCGAAAAAAGCTTTCAGCTCTTCAGGCGTTCCCGTCTTCATCAATTCTTCCTCCTTCGGAAATGGAATCATCCGTTCCGCATCAATAGAAAGGAAGATTGAGCTCAGAGCGGCATAATCAAGGGGCCTTGTTTTTAAGAGGTTAATGATAAATCCATCCTTATCATGAGCTTTCACCTGATAATAAAAGATTTTATCTTCCATAGAGCCCTCGCGTGCCAAGATTTTCTCGGCTTCATCACTTAAAAAGCGATGCCTTTCAAGATAACCTCTCACCTCCTCAGCTGTTCGACTCGCCAACAAACACTTGTGCTGAGATTCGTAAAACCCGTGATATGAAATGTAAAACATGAAAAGCTCGTGATCCGCCGTTTGAAGAAACCGCGTTTGATACGCTTCCGGTAGCCCCTCCCTATTTTCTTCGCTATACATTTCGAACATCGACTGAGTAGCCGGATCATTCAAGTTGCCAAGCATACGCTCCAAAAGACTGTTGCAAAGCTGACAAGCCTTCATCAAGGACGCCAATTCTTCGTCATTAGAGCGCACCCACAAAGCCTCTTGGCATTCAGGGCTCAGTTGTTTGTACAGACGCTTGTCCAAAGCCGCCATGATTTCATCATGGTCGCCACGCTCAACCAAAGCACCGTACAAATCTTCGAAGAATCTGTGAACTTGGATTTGAGTCATAATCTCTTCATGCCACCCGCGTTTCAGGAGCAGTTTCCATGCTTCAAGGCTCAAGCCATGTCGCAGGCAATAAGCTCGTACTTCCGCCTCTGGCCAATTGTTAAAAATGTAAACCTGCCATTTTTCACAAAAGCCATGCTTTTGCGCATAAGAGACAAGCTGTTGATGATCCCAATTGTCAAACATAACATCTTGTGCCGACACGCAAAAACCATACATAGCCATAAAAGCCTTAATCTCCTCCGGATCATTCCGTTCCACGAGCAAAGATTGCACTTCATCTGGCACATATGCGACATATTTGCAGTCTTGATAGATATGACGATAACGCTCAATCAGAAATAAAATTTCATCATGACGTCCGCGGCGAACAACATCACAGAAAAATTGGACATCCTCCCCGCAAATATCCTGAGCCCAAAAAGGACCTTCAGAATCTTCATAGCGTTCAGTTTTGACACAAAGCTTATCGAGTTTTTCCATGATCTCAAGATGTTTTTTCATTTCATCTTGACGGGCATTCCACGTTTCAGCGTCTTGCGCCAAACGTTTGTTAAGTTCATTTTCGTTCATAATAGTAAATTTTAAAATAGACACAAAAATTTTTTTACATAAGTCCTTTATCACAAATTTGACAAAATGTCAACATCTTTATGCTTTTGGTTTATGGACTAAGGAACAGATTGTTTCACGCCACTTCAAAGCTATATTTTGTGTGCTTTGTAAGCAAATGTAACAAATATAGAGGAGAAAAAACATGACTTCCAGTTCAGAATCTAGCAAATCTGCTGCTTCCACAAGAAGCTCCGGCTCAACACGTAAAAACGATTCTTCAAGATCTTCCGATTCAAGATCTTCGGAAAAGAAAAGAAGCCGTTCAAGCAGCAGCAAATAGTTTTTTTCTTAGAAAACCGCCCTGTTCAAATGGGCGGTTTATTATTATAAAAATTTTAACTTTTAAGGCATATTCTGACTTTTCGAAAGGGAAAATATGCTTAAAACAGCTCAAGAAATTATCTCTGACTTGCAAAAAGAACTGCATGATCGCATTCATAAAGGCGCCGGCCCATTTTTAGCCGCTATATATGATGATAAAGGCAACCTGATTGCTAAAGAAGCAAACAGCGTCTTAAAAGAAAATTGCAGCCATTGCCATGCGGAAATGAACGCCATCAAAGCCGCCGAAAAACACTTTAATACTTATGATTTATCCGCTTATAACTTAAGCCTTTATGTCACTTCCGAACCCTGCATGATGTGTTTAGGGGGCATTTTGTGGTCTGGCATGAAGGCGGTTTATTATGGCGTACCCTCTGAAAAAGTAGAAGAAATTACAGGCTTTGACGAAGGCTTTAAACCCAACTGGCACCGCGAATTTGAAAACCGCGGCATTCACGTTGAAGGCAACATTGCCGTTGAAGAAGGTGTGAACGTCTTAAAAGAATACATCACCCTTGGTAAAACCGTTTATAAAACCAACCGTAAGTAAATAAGCTCTGTTAATTCCACTTTTTAAACACAAAAAACACCGCTAACAGAAGAAAAAGGAAACCGACAAGGTAATTCCACTTAAAATCTTCCTTAAGGTATAAAACGGAAAAAAACGCAAACACCACAAGGGTAATGACCTCTTGGATCATTTTAAGCTGCGCGGCGGTAAAATATTCATGCCCGATGCGGTTTGCCGGCACCTGGAAGCAGTATTCAAAGAACGCAATCCCCCAACTAGCAAGCACCACCACCCACAGCGCGGCAGATTTAAAACGCAAATGCCCGTACCATGCAAAAGTCATAAACACATTAGAAATTGTGAGCAAAATCAATGGTAAAAACGCGCGCATTTTTTCCTCCTAAAACATCAAATCGGCGTTCATTAAACCCTTCTTGAATGAAATTTCAAGAGCAAAAAACATACAGTGCAAAAATTTTGACGCCATTTTTTCTGAAATAGAAGCCCTAAAAGGAAATTAATTCTTTATTAAATCTGCCGAGTTAAAATAAGGCAAATTTTAAGGACAAACGAAATGAAAAAAACATTCTTATCAATTTTGCTCACTTTTTCTTTCATAACACCTGTTTTTGCCGCCTCTGAATGGGAAGGAAAATGGGAATATGAACGCTACAATTTTGTCTTACAAGGCGGACTGATAATCACAAACTGTACCGCCAAAGAGTGCGATTTTGAAATCAAGACCTTTAACGGAGCACATACTTGTGAGATTTCCGGACGGATGAAAATAAACAAAACAAAAGCCGTTTTCACGGAAAAAACACACTCCAGATTCTCCGATGAACGGGGTTTTGCCGAGTTTGACTTTGATCTTGATCCTGAAAAGCGTATTATTAAAGTGATCGGGAAAGGCGATACCTCTTATTATTGCGGAATACGAGGTCATTACGAGGGAAGCTATGAAAACATTGAAAACCCTGATCGCTTCCAAACAAGCTTTGACTGTTGGAAAAAAGACATTTCCGATATTGAAAAGGAAATTTGCGCGGCGGCAAAACTTTCGTTTGCTGATTTAGAAACAACAAACATTTACCCTTCCCCGCGCACCCCGGAATGGTATGCCGAGCGCGATAAATGCGGACCAAACATCGATTGTTTATGGGAATTTTACAAGAAAAAAATTAAAGAGCAATATCAAAAACAAACCAAAAAAACTTTGAACTTATATGAATATCTTCAGCCATTTTTGAAAGACAACCCTTATACTTATCCGTATCGGATGACTTTGATAAATGATTATTTGCACAATAATCTCACCAGAGAAGAATATCTGGCATGGCTCGTTACTATCGGCGACATACAAGATATACAAGCTACAGACTGCCCAAACTGCTATTTCAGAGCTTATGGCATTCCGGGCTTATACACAAGTTATGAATCCGCCATGTACATGGATACCAAAGGTCTTTGGTTAGCTTTCATCTCTGAAGATTTAAAAGATCCTGAGCACATTGTGGTTTATATGCCTGCAGATCAAACCGAAGATGATATGCCCGCACTTGTCAGGGAATGGGTGGAAGATCACAAAGAATCACATCCGGCCGGTGCAAAATATAAACACTTTAAATCCTCTGCTGAATATTTTCCCGAACAGAGCCCTTTAAAACAATTGTTGCAAAAGATTTTTCCCTCTTTTTCTCTCACGGAAAAAAGGCTTTCCACAAGCCAAAGCGATAAATAGGCATTGGATCGGAATAAACAAAAGAAAATTTTTGAAAGGACTAAACATGAAACAAAAATATCTTTCTCTTCTGGCAGCGCTACTCATTTTATGCCCTTGCCCAAAAGCGATGAGCCAAAACTTTTTAGATACAAATACCTACAATGTTTTAGATGAAGATACTTTTGCCGTTTTGATGTATGATTACACAAATTCCATTATTCTCGGCTTTTTGGGCGGAAGCAACGCACCAGACATGCGCAGAGAAATTGAAGAAATGCGCCAAAAAGATAGAGGGGCAGTTGCCAAAGCTGAAACCCTTGCCGCCTTATTAAACTGCCGAATGGATTTGCTTCAAACCAAAGCCGAAGTTATCGATAATATCAAAAAAGCAGGCATAAACGTCATTTTGCGCAAAAACTTAAACCCTGACACTCTGGCAGAAGTCATGAAACCTTGGGAAAAAAGATTTGATAAAATTTGGGAAAAAGCCCAAAAAGCCCAATCCATTCCCGCCGAAGATTCATTCATCAGTTTTGCTATTTTACAACCAAATCTCGATATAACATCTTTCATCAATGATGCCCCCTTGCCGATCATTAGAGCAGCGATGGGCATAGCAGTCAGCCGCTTTGATAACCAAAAGCTTTTCAAAAACATCAAAAATTGTATGCTGAAAAAAATGAGGCAGGAAGAAAACGGAAATTTTGTGACGGCCATTGTAGAATGCCGCAAGCCTTACTTAAACGCCCTAACGAAAGAAACCAAAAAGGTCATCAAACAGTTATTGCCTTATCGGAAGTATTATGATACACTAACCCCTGTGCCGAATGCGGAAGAAATGGAAAAAGTTGACGACGGCAACAATTTTATGTGGGTAAAAAGGAAAAAGACAAACCGCTCTTAAATAAAAAATTTTAGAACAACGACTTGATAGCCATAACAAGCAACAAACCAAGTCCGAGTGGCGCTAAATAACGCAGGGTAACCAAAAAATAGCGTGTAAACGCCGTGGAAACAACAGCACTGCGGCGAATATTATGAATAATCAGTTTCATAGCAGGATACCCCACAAACAAAGCCATAGTCATGGAAACAATGGTTGCCGTATAAGTTGAGCTCAGCCAATCAAAGAGGGTAAACAAATCGCGGCCAAAAATTTTAATATCCAAAACCGAAGCATAGGATAACGTTACAAGTGTAAAGCCCATAAGCGCCATAAGGGTCACACCTAAAACTGAAACCGGACGTTTCAAGCCAAATTTACTCATGAAAAGATTTGTCATCACTTCAAATATGGACATTGTTGATGTCACGGTTGCAAACATCAACAAAAGATAAAAGATAATAGACCACACATAACCGCCAGACATTTTTTGAAAAATATACGGCAAGCTGATAAAGGTAAGCCCCGGGCCGGAAGTTTCCGACACATGAATGGAAAAAAACGCCGGAATAATGATGAATGCACTTAAAAGCGCCGCCATGGTATCAAAAAATTCTATACGCCGAACAGCCCCGAACAAATTATCTTTGGGCGAAAAATAAGAACCATAAACAAGCAAAATACCAAAACCAAGCGACAAGGAAATAAAGGCTTGCCCGAGTGCAGCCGTAAATGTTCTAAACAAAGGCATAAATTGAAAACCTTCATCTGTCAGCCCTAAATGCGAAGGATCAATCGTTAATAAAAAGCGGATGCCCTCATCAACATGATCCAAAGTCACCGCACGAATAGTTAAAAGAATAAATAGAAAAAATAAGCACGGCATCAGATACAAACTAATTTTTTCAATCCCTTTTCGCACGCCGACCAAAACAATTAAGCCTGTCACAAGCAAAAAGGCCAAGCCACAAAAATATTGTTGCCCGAAACTTTGGGTTAAATTTTCAAATTCCGTCACAAATTCAGTCTGCCCGATAAGAAGCAGACGGCCTGTAACAGCCTCAAAAGCATAATATAAAACCCAACCAGCCACCAAAAAATAAAAAGACAAAAGCAAAAAAACGCCAAACGGCGCAAACCAACCTCCGAAAAACGACCATAAGCCCAAATGTCGCATCCCGATTTTAGAACCCAAAACCCGATACGCATCAACACAGTTTGTTTGAGCGGCACGACCAATCGCAATTTCTGCCACCATCAACGGATTACAGATAAAAAGCAAAATAAAAAGATAAACCAAAATAAAACTCAAGCCACCGTATTGTCCGCACAAATACGGAAACCGCCAAATATTACCTAAGCCGATTGCCGAACCGGCAGAAGCCAAGACAAAGCCCCAAGAGCTACTAAAATTTTCTTTTTTCATTAGTCACATTCTTTTTGCCGAGTTAATTTAAAGTAATCTAACATTTTATTTTTGCTTCGTAAAACATTTTTACGAACAAACGCACAAATTATCTTAAGCGTCAAAAATTTTCTCTTGACATAGCCAGATATATTTTTATGATACACTAAATTAGATTTGGAACCATTGAGGAATAATTGATGAATAATATCGGCAAAAAGCGTCTGTTTATCAGCTTAATTTTAACATTCTTGATTGTCGGCATGTTTGCACCCTTATATGGCGTGCCCAACATGTTTAATAGCCTTTACAGAAGCGGCTTCAGCAATAAAAGAGCCCTCATAGAAATAACCGGCATTGGGGGGGGGGGAATTCCAACGGACATCTTGAGATTCTGTCCCCAAAAGACGCTTACAAGCAATGTATAAAGCCCGATAAAAACACCCTGCTCCTGACAGAAAAAATATCTTCCAGATGGAAACACCACACCTTTAAATTTAAAACTTTCGGAAATCAACGTGTTAAAATACACTTAAGCGGTTCCTCCCAAAAGGACAACACCCACAAATACCAGATTTTTGTGGATTATCAAAACCTTAAAGTCAACAACAAACCCCTCTTTTCAGAGCAGAAGACTGTTTGGAACAAAAAGCCTTTTGATTATACCTTGGACGTTCACGATGGTGAAGTAGTGGAAATTGTAGCCGATATCCGAAGACATCATTGGACGTATAAAGAAATAAAAGAGCTTTTTCATTTCAACCCGCTGATGTTTTTAAGTGTCTTTATTTTGGCATTTTTCTTTTCCTACCAAATCGTGCAATATTTAGCGCAATACAAAATTTTGAAACATCACAGCCGAATTGACATTGTGTTTTTGGTGGCGTTTGTTATTCTGTTATTTATCCCGATGAGCCAGATTTCCAAAGAAACAAAAGACATGCGTGAAAACCGTATGTTAGCAACCTTCCCCACCCTAATTGTCAACAACACTTTCAACACCAATTACACAAAACAGTTTGAAAACTGGTTCAACGACCGTTTTAGAGGAAGAGATAAATTACTTCACGTTTATACTAAAGTAGAGAAAGCAAATTCAATAATCAAAAGCGATAAAGGAAGCTACGATCAAAAGACACATTGGACTTTTGATCAATGGCAAATTTCTCACAAACCACTTTCCATGCAAAAGGATAAAGAAATTTTATCAGCTCTCCAAAATCTGCAGAAATTTTTGAAAGAAAACAACATTGAATTTTATGTTTTTGTGACACCTGAAAAATTAGACTTATACAAAAATTTCGACAGCTTGCACAAGTCAGATTTTTGGCGACAAGCAGAAAGTTCCATTAATATTTCGACCATTGATTTTCTTAAAAAGAACGCGACTTTCCCAATCATTTATCCGCTTGAAGCGCTTCAAAAAGCATCGGCGGAAAACTTAGTTTACTTCAAAACAGAACACCATTGGACGGAATGGGGCGCTTATCAAGGATATGCCGAATTAATTAAGGAAATTCAAAAAAAATATCCGAACATTAAAATTGCAAACGAGGATGAGTTTGACATTTTTTACAACAATAAAATTCGGGGTGATTGGGGCAGAGGTTTTGGCATTGGTGAAAGTTTTTACTTGCTTAATCTAGGTTCTGGAAACATCAACGAGAAAGAAGTGCTAGACACACCTTATAAATATTACACGCCTAAAACGCCTGCAGAGCTCAAAATAACGGATAAAAAAGGCTATAAAACAAAACATTACAAAAATAAAAACAGCAATAATAACCTCAAAGTTCTGATCACGGGTACAAGTATGAATGAAAACTTAATGCAATTTTTACCTTATAGCTTCCACGAACTTATTTATTATCGGTTAAACAGCGTTATAGATGTCAAGGTGGAAGACGTCTACAAACTTCTTAAACGCTACAAAAAAGAGATTTTAGCTTTCAAACCAGACGTTTTTATTTTATCCATTGCTGCCGGAAACTTGCCATCTCTCGTCAATTTAACGAAGGAATAAACAATGCTTTTCACAAACTGATTTTTTTTCTCTTGACATAGCCAGATATATTTTTATGATACACTAAATTAGATTTGGAACCATTGAGGAATAATTGATGAATAATATCGGCAAAAAGCGTCTGTTTATCAGCTTAATTTTAACATTCTTGATTGTCGGCATGTTTGCACCCTTATATGGCGTGCCCAACATGTTTAATAGCCTTTACAGAAGCGGCTTCAGCAATAAAAGAGCCCTCATAGAAATAACCGGCATTGGGGGGGGGGGAATTCCAACGGACATCTTGAGATTCTGTCCCCAAAAGACGCTTACAAGCAATGTATAAAGCCCGATAAAAACACCCTGCTCCTGACAGAAAAAATATCTTCCAGATGGAAACACCACACCTTTAAATTTAAAACTTTCGGAAATCAACGTGTTAAAATACACTTAAGCGGTTCCTCCCAAAAGGACAACACCCACAAATACCAGATTTTTGTGGATTATCAAAACCTTAAAGTCAACAACAAACCCCTCTTTTCAGAGCAGAAGACTGTTTGGAACAAAAAGCCTTTTGATTATACCTTGGACGTTCACGATGGTGAAGTAGTGGAAATTGTAGCCGATATCCGAAGACATCATTGGACGTATAAAGAAATAAAAGAGCTTTTTCATTTCAACCCGCTGATGTTTTTAAGTGTCTTTATTTTGGCATTTTTCTTTTCCTACCAAATCGTGCAATATTTAGCGCAATACAAAATTTTGAAACATCACAGCCGAATTGACATTGTGTTTTTGGTGGCGTTTGTTATTCTGTTATTTATCCCGATGAGCCAGATTTCCAAAGAAACAAAAGACATGCGTGAAAACCGTATGTTAGCAACCTTCCCCACCCTAATTGTCAACAATACCTTCAACACCAATTATACAAAACAATTTGAAAACTGGTTTAACGACCGTTTTAGAGGAAGAGATAAATTACTTCACGTTTATACTGAAGTAGAGAAAGCAAATTCAATAATCAAAAATGACAAAGGAGGCTTTGATCAAAAGACACATTGGGGTTATGATCAATGGCAAATTAATCACAGACCGCTGCCTCATGATAAAGATAAAGAAATTTTAGTTTCTCTTCAAGAATTACAAAAATTCTTGGAAGAAAATGACATCAAATTTTATCTTTTTATTGTACCAGAGCAAATAGACTTATACAAAAAATTCAACAGGCTCTACAAACCTGAGTTTTGGAATCATAAAGAAACTTTTTTCAACATTTCGACCATTGATTTTCTTAAAAAGAACGCGACTTTCCCAATCATTTATCCGCTTGAAGCGCTTCAAAAAGCATCGGCGGAAAACTTAGTTTACTTCAAAACAGAACACCATTGGACGGAATGGGGCGCTTATCAAGGATATGCCGAATTAATTAAGGAAATTCAAAAAAAATATCCGAACATTAAAATTGCAAACGAGGATGAGTTTGACGTTTTTTACAACAATAAAGTTCGAAGCGACTGGGATAGAAAATTCAGTATTGGAACAAGTTTTAAGTTAAATAATCTTCATCCAGAAAATATCAACGAGAAAGAAGTACTGGACACGCCCTATAAATATTACAACCCCAAAACTCACGCAGACTTCAAAATCATGAAAAAAAGTGGCTATGCCATAAAGCAATACAAAATTGAAAACATTGACAATAACCTCAAAGTTTTTGTGGCAGGTACAAGTATGAATGAAAACTTAATGCAATTCTTACCTTACAGCTTTCATGAGCTCATTTTTTATCGGCTTAACCTTGGTTTTCAGGAACCGGAGGTTTTCAAAGTCCTCAAACGTTACAAAAAAGACATTTTAGATTACAAACCAGACGTTTTTATTTTATCCATCGCTGCCAGAAACTTGCCATCTCTCGTCAATTTAACGAAGGAATAAACAATGCTATTTTCATCTATGACATTTATATACGTTTTCCTGCCGATTGTTTGCGCGATTTATCTTTGCGTGCGCCAAGGGCTAAAAAATCACGTCTTGCTCATCGCGAGTATTATATTTTATGCTTGGGGTGAACCGAGTTATCTAGCGATTATGCTTTTAACGATTTTAATTAATTATATCGGAGCAAACTACATCAGCCGGAGCAAGAAAAACACGCACAGGAAAGAAATTTTAGCATTAACAATCGTCTTAAATTTAAGCTTTTTGTTTTATTTCAAATATTTCAACTTTGTTGTTGAAAACATCAACGGACTTTTTAAATCCGACATTCATTTTATCAAGGTCATCATGCCGATTGGTATTTCATTTTACACCTTTCAGGCCTTAAGTTACCTGATAGACGTTTATCGTGGCGAGGTTAAAGTGCAGCGCAACATTTACAAGTTGGCACTTTACATTTGCCTTTTTCCGCAACTGATTGCCGGCCCGATTGTCAAATATCGTGATGTTGATGAGCAAATCAGCAATCGCGATGTAGACTTCCCAAAAGTTGTTTACGGCATCAAACGCTTTATTATCGGCCTTTCCAAAAAAATGTTACTTGCCAACACGGTAGGCGCTATTGCTGATAAAATCTTCACACAGCCCGTAGATCAAATTGATTTGCCACTTTCTTGGTTGGGCGCCGTATCTTACACCTTACAGCTTTATTACGATTTCTCAGGATACTCCGATATGGCGATTGGCTTGGGTTACATTTTTGGTTTTCAATTTTTAGAAAACTTCAATTATCCTTATATTTCAAAATCAATTACAGAATTTTGGCGCAGGTGGCATATTTCTCTTTCTTCTTGGTTTAAAGAATATCTTTACATACCGCTTGGCGGAAATCGAGTTTCAAAAATACGTCATTATTTTAACTTACTGCTTGTATTTTTTGTAACAGGCTTATGGCATGGCGCAAGTTGGAATTTCATCGTTTGGGGACTTTGGCACGGCTTATTTATCATTTTTGAAAAAATAACAAACATACATAAAAAACAAGGTGGCATCTTTTTAAAAACATTTCAACATCTTTATTGCATTTTCATTTTTATGCTCGGATGGGTCATATTTCGTTCTGAGAACATAAACTATGCCTTGAAATATCTTTCAACCATGATCGGCTTAAAGAAAAACACCACAACACTTTACACTTCCTTATATTACATAGACAGACTAGAAATCCTTGCCTTAACAGTAGGTGTTATTTGTTCATTACCGCTGTTTCGCTGCATATTATCTGTCAATGAAAAACATAAAGTTTTAAAATGTTGTATCAACACATGGTTGATAATTTTATTTATATTATCAACCTGCGTCATTGCAGCATCAACCTACAACCCATTTATATACTTTAGATTTTAGATAAAGCGCTGGTGTTTATTTCACAAGAGCTTGGGCGAGGGCTTCAAGCGTGGCGAGATCCGCCTGTTTGAGGGCGGATTTCAAGCTCACTACCGGCTCAACAAAGCTCATATTTTTAAGCCCCTCAAGCTCCG
>CANRJO010000005.1 GCA_947630965.1 uncultured Alphaproteobacteria bacterium | reverse complement strand
CGCAAACTTATCCTCTTTGCTAACTCTTCCCTTAAGCCTTGTGCATAACTCTTTCTTCTGGGTTGATGACGTACAGAATAAAAGCCCAAGGGAATACAGATAAAAATAAATCCATATTTTTGCACCCAAGCCAAGGGAATGCGGATAATGAGGTGATTAGAGCGATTTAAGGGGCAAAAGTACCGCAGTGTACAAAAAGGTACATGAGGACACTTTTGCCCCTTAAATCACTCTAGGCGCCCATTAGACGCATTCCCTAAGTTATTCTGGGGGAATGATTTCCGCCAACGTCCCCGTCGCCTTCTTCCGTTTCAACTTATTGACAAACTTGATGGAGCGTTGGGCGTCCCATTTTTTCTTGCCTTCTTCGTGTTGGAAGATTTGCTTATAAACCTCTATGGCTTGATCAAATTCGGAAAGTTTGGTTAAACATGAGGCTAAACCATCATACATTTTGTGATGATAACGCCCGTTAACCAAGGTTTGAGCCTTTTTATAGCACTTCAAGGCGTCTTTAAACTTGAACATTTTTTGGTAAACAAAGCCGATGCTGATCCACGCCTGAATTTCATTGCTGTTGATGTTGAGGATTTTACTAAAGCATTTTAAGGCGGAATCGTTATCGCCCATCAACTGGTAGGTCACACCAATGCCGTTCCAAGCTTTCACATTACTTTTATCGGCGGAAAGAACCTTTTTAAAGAAAGAAATAGAGCGGTCATATTGCTTAAGTTTTTGAAGCGTAACGGCAATACTTAAAAGGGTTTGCGGGTGTTTATTATCAATTTTCATCGCTTGTTCCAAAACGTCAAGCGCTTCTTTGAACAAAAACATGTGTTGCAGCGCAATCGCCTTGCCGTTCAGTGCCTCAAGCGAGGTCGAGTCGATTTTAAACGCATCATCAAAGCAAGCGATAGCTTCTTTATAAAGCCCGCGCATAGAAAGGGTCACACCCTTATTGTTTAGAATTTCAACAGATTGCGGATTAAGGCTCAAGGCTTTATCAAAGCATTCCACCGCCTCGGTATAGCGGCTCATTTTCTGAAAGGCAAAACCCTTTGAGTTCATGGCTTTCCACGAATCGGGCGTTTCTTTCAAAACCTCGTCAAACTGGACGATTGCTTCTCTATACATACCGCTGTCCAAAAGTTCCTGACCTCTTTTGTAAGCGTTGTTTTCGTTAAATTTCACCATTTTAATTCTCTTCCGGAAGGTTTACAAAATAATTGCAAAGTTTAATGTAGCATTTTAATTCAGAAATGTCAAGATTTTAATAAAATTTAAATTGGGCGGAGCTGTCCGGCAAGTGCCAAATCCGTCCTGATTTCGCGATACGCACAACCAAAGCGGGCGCATTTTTCCCTCAAATTTTGGCGTTTCTGATTAAAAAATGCCTGATACGTTTTATCAAACGCGGCGCCGTTACTGTTAATGATAACTTTTTCAGCCTCATTTTGCACCGGATATTGCCCTTTTGGCGGGGGTGTTTCCTCAAGTTTATCAAAGAAATAAACGGCATAAAGCTCATGTTTGCGACTCATTTGCATCAAAATTTTTTCAAACGCCAAGTCAAAGTCTTCAAAAGCGCTCAAAACAAAGATAATGGCGCGAGAAGAAAGTTTTGTCTGCAATTTTTGCAAAGATTGCGCGGCAGATGTTGTATTTTTGCCAAAGTTCAAGCTTTCCGCGGCAATTTTTTCAATTTGCTTCAAAATTTGGAGCAGATTTTCTTCCGTCCGCGAAGCATCATACAGCCGCGTGCGCTGACCGTCATAAAGCGCCAAACCGAAGCGATCTTTATTTTGGAGCGCAAACCAACCGATGAGCGCCGCCGCCTTTGCTGCTGAAACAGATTTCAGCTCTTTTTTGGTGCCAAAGCGCATGGAAGCTGAAATATCAAGCCACACATAAACTTCCCGATCTTTTTCTTCGGTATAAAGCTTTGTAAAGGGCTGATTTTTGCGCGCGGTCACACGCCAATCAATATCACGCGCATCATCACTCAAGCTATAAGCCCGAACTTCAGCAAACTCCATACCCCGCCCCTTGAAAGAGGAACGAACATCGCCTGAGATGTTTGATGTTTGCCTAAACCGAAAATCTTTCAAATAAGGCACTTGCCGGCGCATATTAACTAAATCTTGAAATGTCGGCAAAAGCACCCCTTCCTCGGAAGGCGCCGCCCCGAAAAAATCCAAAATTTGAGAAAAACGCCTCATTTTCAAAACCCCTTACGGCAGCGGAACGGCTTTTAAGAGCTGTTTAATCACTTCATCCGAGTTAATGCCTTCTGCCAAAGCCTCAAAGCTCAAAATCAGGCGGTGACGCAAAACATCGTAAACAACGGCTTGAATATCTTCCGGCGCCACAAAATCGCGCCCAGAAAGCCACGCGTTAATTTTGGAGCATTTATCAAGCGCAATGGTGGCACGCGGACTGGCACCAAAGCGAATAATACCATTAAGGTTTTTGGCATATTTTTCAGGCGTGCGCGTGGCAATCACAAGCTCAACTAAGTAGTTTTCAACGGCTTCAGAAGTATGAACCTGTAAAACCTCTTGTTGCGCCGCCAAAATTTCATCAATTGTCAAGGGCTTAAACTTTTCCTTCCCCTCGTCTGCCCAACATTTTGCATCGGCGCCGCAAGCTAAATCTTCCCGGCGAATAAGCTCTAAAATTTTATGCTCAGTAGCTGCGTCGGGCTGATTAATTTTGACATATAGTAAAAAGCGGTCAAGCTGTGCCTCAGGCAGATTATAGGTACCCTCATGCTCAATCGGGTTTTGGGTGGCCATCACCATAAAAAGCGGCGGCAGAGCATATTGATTGCCGCCCACACTCACCTGATGTTCCGCCATCGCCTCCAAAAGGGCGGACTGCACTTTTGCGGGCGCACGGTTAATTTCATCAGCCAAAACCAAATTAGCAAACACCGGACCTTGCCGGAACTCAAACTTGCCCGTAGCGCTCACATAAACATCACTACCCGTGATATCAGACGGCAGCAAATCCGGCGTAAATTGAATACGGCTAAACTGAGCACTCACGGATTGCGCCAGAGTTTTAATAGCTTTTGTTTTGGCAAGCCCCGGCGCACCTTCCAAAAGCACATGCCCGGAAGCCAAAAGGGCAATGAGCATCTTTTTAACCAAATCTTCCTGACCGACAATGCGGCTCTGAATATGTGTTTGCAAACCCAAAATTTTATTTTTCAGTTCAGACATCTTAACCTCTTTCAAAGTTGTTCACAAGGAACGATAAAATCTGTTTTTATCAGTAAGAATAAGCTATATATATTTCCAATCGGTTAAAAATACAATAACATTTATCATGAGTAGCGTTTTTGATTTAGAAGAGCTGCCCGAGGCTCCAGTTTTTGATAACATCAGCGCAATGATGCAGCGCCCGATGCCGTGGCTCGATTCGCTTAATCCGGAGCAAAGGCAGGCGGTGGAACATACGGAAGGTCCGCTTTTAGTGCTTTCAGGCGCCGGCACGGGCAAAACCAAAGTGCTCACCACGCGCTTGGCATACATTTTGGCAAAGGGGTTGGCGCAACCGTGGAATTGCTTGGTTGTCACCTTCACAAACCGCGCCTCGCGTGAGATGAAAGCCCGTGTTGAGGGTATGATTGGCGCCATGGCGGATTCTGTTTGGCTCGGCACGTTTCACAGCGTTTGCGTTAAGATTTTGCGCGCCCATGCTGAGCTTGTAGGCTTAAAGCCTAATTTCACAATTTTGGGCGAGGATGACCAAAAACGCCTGATTAAACAAATTGCAGACGCGGATGGCATTGATGAAAAAAAATATCCGGCACAGGCGTTTTTAGATAAAATTTCACGTTGGAAAGACAAAAACTTAACGCCTGAAAATATCGGCGCTGATTTCAAGCAAAACATCGTCACAACGGTATATCAAAAATATCAAAAGCGGCTTTTGGAGCTTAACTGCGTGGATTTTGGTGATATTTTGCTCCACACATGCAACATTTTGCGCACGCACACCGATATTTTGGAAAGATATCAGGAAAAATTTCGCTACATTATGGTAGATGAGTATCAAGACACCAACGTCACGCAATATCTGTTTTTGCGGTTGTTGTGCCAAAAGCATAAAAACCTTTGTTGCGTAGGTGATGACGACCAATCCATTTATTCATGGCGAGGCGCGGAAGTGGAAAACATTTTGCGCTTTGAAAAAGATTTTCCAGACGCCAAAATTATTCGCTTAGAGCGTAATTATCGCTCCACAGATAACATTTTGCGGGCGGCTTCCATGCTCATCAGTCATAACGATAGCCGTTTGGGCAAAACACTCAAAGTGGCGGAAAACAGCCCTGCCCGTCAATGCTTAAATGAAAAAATCAGAGCAGTAACCACGTATAACGGCTTGGAAGAAGCGCAATACGTAACCGAAGAGATTGAGCGCCTAAAAAAAGCGGGGTACGATTATGCCGATATGGCAGTTTTAGTGCGCACCGCGGCACAAACGCGCGAGTTTGAAGAGCGTTTTATTGCTGAGGCGGTGCCGTATCAGGTGATTGGCGGGCCCAAGTTTTACGAACGCGCCGAAATTCGCGATTTGCTCGCCTATTTGCGCGTGATTGCGCAACCCGCGGATGATCTTGCTTTTGAGCGTATTGTTAACAAACCCGCACGCGGTGTAGGGCAAAAAGCGTTAGAAAACATCCGTGCAAGCGCACAAGCGCAAGGAACATCGCTTTATCAAGCAGCAAAGCAAATGGCGGCAGAAGGCGCATTTAGCGGCAAAGCCAAGCTTGAAATGGCAAAGCTGATGGAAAATTTTGAAGAGTGGCGCAAAACAGCAGAGGCGGTTTCGCCCAATGACCTTGCGGCGCAAGTTTTGGAAGATTCGGGCTATTTAGCCATGCTTAAAGCCGAAAAATCAGTTGAAAACGAAGGGCGCATTGAAAACCTGCAAGAATTGATCAATGTAATGAGCGATAAAGAAAATTATCCCACATTGGCGGTTTTTCTGGAGCATGTAAGCCTTGTAATGGACAACGACAGCGCTTTGGACACAAACAAAGTGATGCTTATGACACTTCATTCCGCGAAAGGTTTGGAGTTTCGGGTTGTCTTTTTGCCGGGGTGGGAAGAGGGGCTTTTCCCGCATCAACGCAGTTTGGATGAGGGTGGCACGGCGGCTTTGGAGGAAGAGCGGCGGTTGGCGTATGTCGCGCTCACCCGCGCCAAGCAAAAGCTTTATATTCTGATGGCTTTTGGGCGGCGGATATACGGCGAATATAAGAACAATACGCCCTCACGTTTTTTTAATGAAATTCCAACAGATTGCCTTGAAATGGTTAACACGGCAAGCCGTTCACACACAGGTGGTTATCAAAACTTCAGCGCCTCTAAGCCAAAACCACCGTTTGAAAGGCATTATAAGCCACAAAGCTTCGATTCGCACAGGGAGGAAACATCCGCCACGCATGAATACAGCGATGAACCTCAGCATGAATACAGCTATGAACCCGCGGAAGATTATGCGCCAAGGAGCAAAAGCCTGAAAGGCACGCGCGTTTATCATCCCTCATTCGGTTATGGCTATATTTTAAGCGTTGAGGGGCAAAAATGCCTTGTTTCATTTGATAAATTCGGGCGCAAGAGCATTATGGGCTCATATTTGCGCCGCGCATAATTCAAGCACAACAAAAACCCGATGCCTTACAACATCGGGTTTTTGGTTCACAAGAGATTACTGGAGCTTCAAACCAGCTTTTTTCATAGCTTGTTCACAAACATCATAGTAGTGATAAATGTCGCCTACATAATTCGGAACTTCGACACCTGACCAAGAAGCTTGACCATAGCCAAGGCAAACATCTCCGGAAACGCCGTAAGGCATAATATGCTGCCCTCTACCTTGACATTGTTTTTCTACATAATCTCTGATGTCAGTACAAATTGTACTTCTGCCACCAGAATCTCTAGCAGCACAACACTTCACTGTCGTACCACCTTGCGTTCTTTCATCACTATATTTAGAATCATAGTAGTCACTCGCGTAGACATACATATTTTCTGCATTGTTATAGCAAAAAGTACTATTCATAGAATCTTCGATACTACGGACAAATTCCTCTACATACATTTGTATTTGGCTCTCGGTAAATGTATCTTTATAAGCAAGCCATCCACCGCTTCGCCAAGCTTTAGCATAATCGTCAAGAATAGAGCTTTCTTCAATCGCTTTTATGACAAGGTCTCTTCTGTTCGGGAAGTTTGTATATTGACAAGCTGTGGCATAACATCCGTTGCCATAACGATAATAGTCCCCTTGGCAACCTGTCAGCTTAACGCGTGATCTATCATCCGAGCAATATTCGCATACACCATATGTCGGACATCTTGAAAGCGGATAATCCGAACAAAGCTTTCCAGATGATGAAGAATCGCAACTTGCCAACCTAACACGCGTTGAATCATCTGGGCAGCTTTCGCACACACCGCCTGACGGACAAGTTGTCAGCGGATAGGCGGCGCATAACTCTGCCGGTGTTGGTAACGGAAGGCATCTTTTCTTGCTTGGATCTAACGGGCAAGTCAGAAAATCGCCCTGGCAAGATGTTTCTGTATATTGAAGTTCCTCACAACTTGGAAGAACAGGAAGACATTTTTTCTTAGTTTGATCAAACGGGCAAGTAACAAATTCGCCCTTACAAGATGTATCTGTGTAATTAAGTTCTGCACAGCTTGGCATTGACGTACAATCCGCCCATGCTTCTGCCGCAAAAAAGACACAGAGCATTGATAATAAGACTCTCATGATTATACTCCTTATTGATTAATCAATTTAAAGGTAGCTCAAATTTCACATAAAGTCAAGCAAAATAAATCAAGCAAAATCAAGGGTTCGTGGTTTTAAAGCTGCAACAATACGCACAACAAAAACCCGATGCCTTACAACATCGGGTTTTTGGTTCATAAGAGATTACTCATACCTTAAGCCGGCTTTTTTCATAGCTTGTGTACAAAGCGTATAGAAGTTACCAATTTCGCCTGAATAATCAGGCACTTCGACACCTGACCAAGAAGCATGACCAAAGCCAAGGCAAACATCTCCAGACACACCGTAAGGCACAATAGCTTGTCCTCTAGCTTGGCATTCTTGTTGGACATAATCTCTGATAAAGCTACAGATTGTGCTCTTGCCGGCAGAATCTCTAGCGGAGCAACACTGCGTTACCACGCCACCCTGAATTGGGTCAGTGCCATATTTAGAATTATAATAATCTTCAACATAGACCTTCTCGTTTTCGCTCTTACTATAGCAAAACGTACTATTCAGAGCACCTGTTATGGCGTACCGAAAATCTTGCGTATACATTTGTATCTCAGATTCGCTAAATGTATCCTTATAAGCAAGCCATCCACCGCTTCGCCAAGCTTTAGCATAATTGTCAATAATAGAGCTTTCTTCAATCGCTTTTATAAGAAGATCGAATCTGTTCGGGAAAGTGGATCCGCAAGAGGTGTTATAACATTTATCATAGTAAAGATAACGTTGAGCAATGCACCCAGTTACCTTTGCACGCGATGGATTATCTGGACAATATTCACATATACCGCCTAACGGACAAGTTGTGAGCGGATAATCCGAACAAATCTGTCCCGATGCTGAAAAGTCACAACTTGCCAACCTTAAACGTGTTGGATCATCCGGGCATCTTTCGCACACACCGTCTGTCGGACAAGTCGTGAGCGGATACGCGGCGCATAATTCTGCCGGTGTTGGTGTTAAGCAATTTGCCAACCTTTTCCGCGCAGGATTCTCAGGGCAATTTTCGCACACGCCCTGTTGCGGACATGTTGTTAACGGATAACCCTCGCATTCTTCTTTTGGCGACGGAAGGCATTTTTTCTTACTTGAATCAAACGGGCAAGTCACATATTCGCCCGAACAATATGTATCTGTATAGTTAAGCTCCTCACAGCTTGGCATGGGCGAGCAAGCCGCCCATGCGTCCACCGCGAAGGAAATACCGAGTATAAGTATTAAAACTCTCATGAATGTACTCCTTCTTGATTAATCAATTTAAAGGTACCTTTTTTTTGCTATAGTTAAGCAACAAAAAACGCCGCAAATAAATGCGGCGTTTTTTAAACGATATAATATTTAATTAAAACTCCAGACTCGCACGAACAGAGTAGCTGCTGAGCTTACTGTAGTAGTACCGGGTACCACTGTTCATGCCGAGCTTCCATGAGCGGTCACTATTGTACTCCGACGAGGACCAATAGTAATTATTTGTTAACGTTTCAGCCGTTACACCTTTGCTCTTCAAGGTGGTAAGCGTAGCGTTTACCTTATTCTTGGTCTGACCGTTACTTCCTGTTGTTTCTTGACAACCGCTCACGTTTGGATAATCATACCCATACAAGTCCATAAGCTCACCCACCGTCGGCAAATACCAGTTCCCTTGACCAACTTTTGAGTCGTTTTGATCAACATCTGGCGGATAAAATGCCCTTGCTGCAGGCGCTGCATACTGCAAATCATCGCTTTGAGCTTTTGCAATAATTTCTGTGTATTCCTTACCACCTGACCAAAACTCGTTGTCATGATCCCCTGTCTTCGCCGTACTTGCATAACCACCAGTATTACAATCCCAATTCTTTACATCGGGAATGTCCATACGGTAACTACCCCACTGGAAGGTTTTATTTCTTGTCTGATATGGATCAGCAGGATCAAACTTGGCGCTTGACGAACTTCTACCCAAGTCTTTAAGGTTAATCACTTTGCCATGCTGTTTGTCTTCTGTAACCCAATAAACAACACCGATAGGTTTCGGCGAAGAATCTTTGACATAATCATTGACCTTGCCACATGACCCGTCAGCATAATAAACATCACCGATTTCACAATTGAGAGGAATAATCTTCTCATTGCAAAGAGTATAATCTTCATTGCCCTGACATTTTATAATTTCTTTGCACCATGATGATTTGTCAGATGTGGTAAAACCGAGTTTGGCACAGTCTTTCTCTACACATTTCTTAAAAGTAAAATCAAATGGGCAGAGCATATAACCGTCCTCAAGACAATTCGGGTCATTTTCTTTGGAATAACCTAACTCTTCACAATTTGGCGTTTTCTCACAATCTATTGCATTTGCCACATTGGTAATTAATAAAGCCAACAAAATCAACACATGTCGCATTTCTTTTTCCCCTTTCTATTCCTTGCGTCCGCCTCTATACAGAGAGTCATCCCGAACCAACCCAATGTCATCCCGAACTTGTTTCGGGATCTGATAAAGAGATGCTGAAACAAGTTCAGCATGACAATAAGGATGAATTTGTTGTCCTGGATGCTTCACTTTGTTCAGCATGACGGTTTGGGGTGTGTTTTGCTCCTTTCCCGACATTCGACGGCTCTCGAATCACATCAATTTAAAGGTACCTTTAAATGCAACAGATTAACCAACGCGAAACTGCGGGTTTTAGAGCTTGACAACCCCGATTTTTTAAGGTACCTTTTTTTTGATGTTCCCTTATTGTCTGTTTAAGAATTAAACTTTTTTACGGCATCTTGTTAGATATTAAGAAATGAACAAAGCCCTCTTTGAAGAGGGCTTGTTTTTACTTTTCCGCTATGGCAAACGCTGTTGCCGTTGGGTAATCATCACTTAAGGAAATTTGTATGGTTTTAACGCCGAATTTTTGCGCGATTTTTAATGCGCCGCCTCTCAAGTTGACAATTGGGCGTCCGAGGTCGTCATTTAAAATTTCAACATCGCTGACGTAAATGCCATCGCGAAAGCCTGTGCCGAGCGCCTTAACAACCGCCTCTTTGCCGGCAAAACGCTTGGCAACAAACAAGGCGCGTAATTTATTATCTGCTAGAGCGCGTCGCTCCATAATTTGTTGCTCGGAAACTGTTAATGTTCGCTTGATGAAGCGGTTTAAAAAATCTGCCGATTTTTCAAGCCTTGTGACGTTTACCACGTCTGTGCCGATGCCGTAAATCATATTATCTCCGTTTGGTTATCAAGTGCTTTATGAATATGTAACTGATAAACCATACCACAATATAAAACGGAATGCAACCTACAATCATCGGGTATAAAACAGGCCACACATCTTGTAAAAGAAGTTCAAAATCGGCGTGAAAGAGGGCTTTGCTCATATTTTCAAACAAAAGCTCAAAGTTTGTTTTGCCCTCTAAAGGTTGGTGCAACATGAGGCGCCCGACATAAAGTGTGGTTGGCCAAATCAGGGCAAAAGTCCACGGGTTGCCGACAACCGTTCCTAAAGCACTTGCCACAACGCTTGCGCGTAACATCAGCGCCGTGAGCGCCGCTAAAATGAGGTGAAAGCCGATAAAGGGCGTCATGGATATGGCGGCACCGCAAGCAAAACCTGCCGCAATGGCGTACGGCTTGGCGTGCAAGGTGCTTAATTTTTGAGAGAGATTTTGATAAATCTCCCGTAATTTTGTAAATTTCATTTTTATCACACAACTAGTTGGCTCGGGCAACATAGCTGACAACTTTAGCGTTCTTGAGCGAAGCAATAATGTCATTTAAATGCTCCACATCGCGAACTTCAATGTCAACTAAGATCTCAAAATAACTTAGTGTGCGATAAACAATATTCAAGTTGGAAATGTTGGCTTCTTGGCGTGCAATCAGGTTTGAAAGGTCGCCCAAAGCGCCGGGCTCGTTTGAGAGCATCACTTTAATGCGCGCGGTGTGAAACTCTTCCCTTGAGTCATCGCCCCAGTCAATGTCAAGCCAACGTTCGGGTTCTTGGGCATATTTTTCAAGTGCTTTGCAATCTATGGTGTGCACGGCAACACCTTTGCCCGTTGTCACAATGCCGACAATCCGATCCCCGGGCAACGGGTGGCAACAGCCTGCAAAATGCACCGCCATGTCAGCAATCAGACCCTTGATTTTTAAGGGCTCTGTCTTTTTCTTTTTACGGAAAGTTGGCACTTTGATGGATTTGACCATCTTGTCCAGTTTGGATTGTTTATAAGCCGGATAAGCCGCTTTCAAAACATCCCAACCGGTCACAAGCCCTTCGCCAACCTTGGCATAAATATCATCAATGGTTTCGGCTTCAAAATTTTGCATGATGCCGACTAAAACTTTATCCGAAAGCTCCTGATTTTCGCCCTTGAATAAGCGTTCCAACATCTCGCGCCCAAGGCTTATGAATTGCTCGCGCTTTGTGGTGCGCACATAGCGGCGAATGGCGGCTTTGGCTTTGCCCGTGATGACAAAACGCTCCCATTCAATAGAAGGATGTTGGGCTTTTGATGTTAAGATTTCTACCTGATCACCATTATGTAAAACCGTTCTTAACGGCGCAATCTCGCCGTTAACTTTGGCGCCGACGCAGGTATCGCCGACATAAGAGTGCACGGCATAAGCAAAATCAACAGGTGTGGAACCGCGCGGTAGACCGATCAAGTCGCCTTTGGGGGTGAAGCAAAAAACCTGATCATTATACATTTCAAGTTTGGTGTTTTCCAAAAACTCTTCTGGATTTTCCGCTTGCTCCAAAATTTCCAAAAGCTCACGCATCCACCTGAAGTTGCGCCCTTCAGCGCGTTGGCCTTGCTTATAAGCCCAATGCGCCGCCACGCCTTTTTCGGCAATCTCGTGCATTTCATAAGTGCGAATTTGGATTTCAATGCGCGTGTTTAAAGGTCCGACCACGCCTGTGTGAATGGATTGATATCCGTTGGGCTTGGGCGTTGAAATATAATCCTTAAAGCGCCGCGGCACCATGTGATATTTGCTGTGAATGACGCCCAAAGCCTGATAACATGAAGCCACGTCATCCACGCAAATGCGAAACGCCATAATGTCGGAAAGTTGCTCAAAAGAGGCGTTTTTTTGCTGCATTTTGCGCCAAATGGAATAAGGCGCTTTTTCACGACCGGTGACGGTTGCCTGAATGTTGTTTTCCGCCATGTCTTTTTCAAGCTCGGCAATAATCTTGGGCACAATGTTGCTGCCTTGCTCACGCAAAAAGTTAAGGCGTGCCACAATCGAATCATGCGCTTCTTTATGAAGTTCCGCAAAAGCAATTTCTTCAAGCTCGTCTTTGACTTCCTGCATGCCGATACGCTCTGCCAAAGGCGCGTAAATATCAAGCGTTTCCTTGGCAATGCGCATACGCTTATCCTCAGGACAATAATGAAGCGTGCGCATGTTATGAAGTCTGTCCGCGAGCTTGATGAGCAAAACGCGAATGTCATCGGACATGGCAAGCAAAAGTTTGCGGAAATTCTCCGCCTGCTTGCTGCTACCTGATTTTTGCTCAATTAAGGCTAATTTGGTTAAGCCGTCTACCAAACTTGCCACCTGATCGCCAAAAAGTTCGCGCACTTCTTCAACAGTGGTGTCGGTATCTTCAACCGTATCATGCAAAAGACCTGCAATGATGGAAGCAGAATCAAGTTTGAATTTTGTTAAGATACCTGCCACTTCAATTGGGTGCGAATAATAAGGATCGCCCGATGTTCTGAGCTGTCCGCCATGTTTCTTCATGGCAAAAACATACGCCCTGTTTAAAGCGTCTTCATCCGCTTCAGGGTCGTATGATTTGACTAAATCTACTAGCTCATATTGTCTTAACATTTTTCCTCACATGATCTATCATAGCCTATTTTTACAAAAAAATAAACAGGATATTTGCATATCCCGTTTATCCTAAAGTCAAAAAGTTAATTTTGCTTAAAAATCTTCATTTTCATCGGCAAAATCATCTGCAGCGGCGTCATCGCCTAAATCTTCATCTGCCAACTCATCATCCAAGTTTGTATCATCGTCTAAATCAAGCGAATCATCCTCGTCATGAATTTGCATGGAATCATCTAAGTCCGAATCAAGAAGCATGGAGCTATCAAACTGGCTGTCAAGCTCTGCCAACTCTTTCTCAGCGGCGGCAATTTCCATCTCTTCTTCCTCGGGTTCTTCTACCTCAACATATTTCTGAAGGTTCATCACCAACGAATGCTGCAAATCTTCAATGCTGACTTTGTTTTCAGCAATTTCACGCAAAGCAACAACCGAGTTTTTATCATTATCACGCTCCACCCGAAGCGGGGCACCAGCTTTGATGTCTTTGGCGCGTTGGGCGGCAACCATTAAAAGCTCATAGCGATTCGGGAGTTTATCAATGCAATCTTCAACAGTGACACGAGCCATTTTTCTTCCTTTTCCAAAGGTTATTCCAAAATTTGTCCTTGTTATACAGACTCTTAATGCTAAATGCAAGAATTTTTTTAAAAATTAATTAATTTATCGGTGAAAACAAAAGTTTGCCCCCTAAAGGACGCAAAGCTTCATTTATTTTGATGCCGTTTTGAAGCGCTTGCATAACGTCCGCTTTAGGGGCTGTATACATTTCAAGCGTTGCCGCCATAATGGCAAAGGGCATATCGCGATATTGAGGTTTTAAGGGCATAAAATATTTATCATAAACACCGTTTTTATAGTTTTTCAGTGTTGTTATGGTGTCTCTTGAAATGGTTGCTATGCGGTGTGCTTTGATGGTTTTGTCGCAGGTGTAAGCCCATTCTTTTAAATTAAATCCTTGTGGGGCAATGGTTTGTAAAAATTTTGTTTCCAAGCCTGCCCACTTGATTTTTAATGCTAACCGAGCGCAGGGGTTGACACTGTCTTTAAGGCTTTCCATAGGCAAAGCCGTGCCGTTTTTTTGCTCCCAAAAGTTGAGCAAAATCTCAGCTTGATGAATTTTTACCAAATTTGAATTTGTGCCAAAGGCTTTCACGTTGGGTAAGGTGTTTAAAAAAGCCCGAATATCCCCGCCCGTTAAAGGCGATGAGGCGTTGATTTTAAGTGTTCTTAAATCATCCTTATCCGGTGCTGATTTTGCTTTTTCGGCACCGTCATAGCCGTTTTGGGGAACGCTTTGCATAATTTTTTTGAGAGAAGATAAAGGTGGCGCTATGTTTGTAAACTTAGTGGGTTTTAGGCGCGGCATGTCAAGGGGGATGTTGTTGGAAGGCCACATTTCAGGCATTAAAAGCAGGTAAAGATGTGGGGATAAAAATTCTAAATCTTCAATATCCGTAACTTGCGGTGCAATGCGTTCAGGAAAGTGATTTTTGGTTTCTTTGATGCCGGGCATATTCAAAATTTTTTCAGACATCCCCGCTGTGGCGTGGAGTTGGGGCCCTATGTAAGGATAATATTCTTTCGGTAAAGATTTGAGCATGTCCAGAAGGGCATCTTCATTTGGAGCTTTAAGGCGCTTTTCAGACAAGCCGTAATAAGATATGGTGTTGACCCATAAAGGATCAAACTGGGAGCCGACGTCCCAACTTAAAAGATAACGTGGGTTATATACTTCCGCTGCTTTCTCATATTCTTTGGCTAAGGCTTGTAAGTCCGGCACGGGAGCGTCTAAATCAACCTGAAAGTATTTTGCATAAGCTTTCCTTGGATCGGCAAATGCTGAATTTATCAACCCAAGGCACAACACGCAGTGAAGCAAAATATTTATCCAAAATTTTTTCATAGGCTTTAAATATCATACTTTTTTTCAAATAAAAAGCATATTTTATAAAAAAATAACTGGACTTAAAAACAAAAATTGATTAAACTATGCCCAAAATAAAAATAAGGAGATTTCCTATGGCTTGGACAAGTGAGATGATTGATAAGTTGCGTCAGATGTGGAAACAAGGTCTGACGACGAGCGAAATTGCAAAAAAAATAGGCGTTTCAAAAAACTCTATTGTCGGTAAAGTTCATCGTCTTAATTTAACGGCTCGCCCATCGCCAATTAAGAAAAAAGAAAATGTGGTGTTGGAGCAACCGGCACAAAAAAGTGTTGAAAAAACGCCAAAATCTGCAAAATCCGTTAAGAAAGTTAAGATTGAACCCGTGGAAATCAGTCCAACGGTTGTTGTGCCGACAACGGTTGAAAAAACAGGGTGCATACCGCTTACGGAGCTTGATAATCATACTTGTCGTTGGCCGATTGGCGATCCGCGCGATGAGGGCTTTTGCTTTTGCGGTAAAAAAGTTCGCAGCGGGCAAACTTATTGCGAAGAGCACGCGGCTATTGCTTACGTTAAGCCTATGCGCAAATGAAAACACTACAAATTGCGGCAGGAATTATCACTTATCAAGGCAAGGTTTTGCTCGGGCAACGCCTTTTTTCAAAGGATCAGGGCGGTTTGTGGGAATTTCCGGGTGGCAAACTGGAAGAGCATGAAACTTTGCAGGCGTGCTTGAAACGCGAATTAGCTGAAGAAATGAACCTCCCGATTGAAATTGATTCCTTTTTTATGAAATCAGTTTGTGCCTATGAAACAAAAAATGTTTGTCTTCATGTTTTTTTGGCAACAGCTTTAAGCCCTCAAATTACAACCTTAACAGCACATGAAACTTATGTTTGGGCAAGTCCTCAAGATCTTATCAAATATAATCTGGCGCCTGCCGATGTTCCGGTTGCTAAAGCATATATAGACTTTATTCATAAAAAAGCCTCTGTATAGAGGCTTGAATTGTATTTTTAAGCATAAAAATCGGTTATTTTTGTGGCGTATCCGCTTTTTGTTCCACCGGTTTTTCTTCTGTTGGTTTTTGTTCCACCGGTTTTTCTTCTGTCGGTTTTTGTTCCACCGATTTTTCTTCTATTGGCAAAGGTGTGTCAATAATTTGAACAGGCGGTTGTGGCGCTTGGTTCATGACTTTAGTGTGTTTTACTTGGGCATGCGGTTTGACGAAAGGAAAGATTTGAACGCCCTTTTGGTCTGTATATTCTACATTTACCACCGTATCCGGTTTCGCTTCCGGTACCTTAGCCTTGGTTTGATGCGGAATATCAGGACATCCGCGCGCATTTTTACCTGTGCATTTACACGTGCCATTGCTTTTAGCTTTGCCTGTACATTTGCACGCGCCATTGCAATGTTTGCCTTTGGTTGTTGTTCTAACGGTTACCTTAATTTTGGAAGGTTTTGTCGGTGCCTCAGGCTCAAAAAATTCTTCATCTTCTTCGTATTCGTAAGCTTCAACATCTTCTTCAGCTTGATTCTGATCTTTTTTAACAATTTCTTGCTGATCCATCAACTCAGGAGAAAGCGGGTAGGCATCTTTGGGTAACCTTAATAACATATAACCTGAACCGCCACCGAAAGCCGGGCCTGAAACACCAATGGAATAATAGCCGCCAATATAGCCATAGTCTAAATCAATGTAATCAATGGCGAATAATGTTTTAACAACAGAGCTGCCGATGGTTGTCATTTTGCAGGCATAGCCACTGTCTTCCATGATGATGTTTTTGGTGTTTTTGACGTAAATAAGGCTTTTGGCGGGCTTACAAACAGGTGTTTGACCGTTGTACGTGACATTATAATTAAGGATAAGGTCTAAACTTTTTCTGTTTAATGCCATAGACATATCTGAGATTTTGACGCTGTTGATGTACATAAACGCCGGTGTTACACCAACTGTTAAGGGCAAAACAATATACTCTTCCGTGCAGACGTGCGTTTTGGGATCTGCCGTGCAAGGTAAAAGCGTGTTATGATTGTTGTTGTCAAGAAGGTGCGCTAAAGAATTATAAATGAACTCCGAAGACATGGAAAGGCTTGTCGGGGCGCATTGTTTTTGACGGCACACAATGATTGAATCCGTCTGCGCTAATTTGGGTTGCCAACTTTCAACACGAATAACGGAAGAATGCTGTTCTTGAACGCATGAGGCAAGAAATGCCGCGCAAATAAAACCTAACGCATAAAAACCAGACCTTTTGAACACTGCCAACCTCTCAAACCTAAGAGTTTCCAAACTTTTCAATATCGCACAAAAACAGAAGCAAAATTTTGCTTGCGTATTTTTTACAATTTTCTATACTTTTGCACAATTTATACGGAGGTGTCAACAATGAAATATTTGTTTTCCGCGCTTTTATTGCTTTTTGCTCTTCCGAGTGTGGCAAAAGTTTGGGTTACAGACGGCGATTCTTTGGAGCTGAATGGGCGCAGAGTTCGGCTGATGGGTATTGACGCGCCGGAAATGTTTCAAACTTGTCTTGATGAAAATAAAAAAGAATATGCCTGTGGAAAAGAATCGCTTAACTATCTGATATCTTTGGTTCAAAATGCCCGCAATGTTAGGTGCGATAAAAAAGATACGGATATATATGAGCGCGATTTAAGTATTTGCTATGCCGATGGGCAAAATCTTAATAAACTGATGGTTCAAAACGGTATGGCGCTAACTTATCGGCACAGTTGGTATAAAGATGAGGAAAAAGAAGCTCAAAAGGCAAAAATTGGGCTGTGGCGCGGGCGTTTTATGCGTCCGGAATTTTGGCGGATTTTGCATCGAAAAGACCATAAAAGTAAGAAAAACTAAAATTTTCTTAAAATTTTGTTGACAGGCAAAAAAAGTTATGTATATTGCAAGTCAACATTGTGTGTGTAATCAAAAATTAGGTGAATTAAAATGTACGCAGTTATTAGAACAGGCGGGAAGCAATACAGGGTCACGGAAGGTGATGTTGTTAAAATTGAGAAAATCGCCGGTGAAGAAGGCAAGGAAGTTGTCTTTAATGAAGTTTTGGCTTTAGGTGATACCGTTGGCACACCGCTTGTGGCGGGCGCTAGCGTGAAAGCAACTGTCTTAAAACAAGCTAAAGACGCTAAAGTGATTATCTTTAAAAAGAAAAGACGGCAGAATTATCGCCGTAAAAACGGACACAGACAACAAATCACATTGGTTAAAATCACCAATGTTGTGTCCAAGTAAGGCAAAGGAGTAAAAAAATGGCACATAAGAAGTCAGGCGGTAGTTCCTCTAACGGACGCGACTCGATCGGGCGTCGTTTGGGTGTGAAGAGATTCGGTGGTGAATCCGTTATCCCCGGAACAATCATTATCCGTCAGCGCGGGACAAAATATCATCCCGGTAATAATGTGGATATGGGCAAAGATCATACCATTTTCGCCGTTACCGAAGGGAAGGTTGAGTTCAAGAGCAAAGATGATAAAGTGTTTGTTTCTGTCGTGACAGAATAAGTCAGAACATTCAGGCGGAGGGGGTGAAATTCACCCCCTTTTGTTTTCAAGAGCGCAACCGATGAAATTTTTGGATCAGGCTAAAATATTTGTGAAATCAGGCGATGGCGGAAAAGGCTGCGTTGCTTTTCGGCGCGAAAAATATATTGAATTCGGCGGACCGAACGGTGGTGATGGTGGCAAGGGTGGCAGCGTTATTTTTGAAGCGGTTGAAAACCTTAATACGCTCATTGATTTTCGTTATCAGCAGCACTTTAAAGCGCAGCGCGGGCAACATGGTATGGGCTCTGAAATGTCGGGCGCCAAAGGTGAAGATTTGATTATTAAAGTGCCGGTCGGTACTGAAATTGTGGCGGAAGACGGTGTGACTGTGCTTAAAGATATGGTTACCCCTGGCGAACAATTTTTGATTGCTAAGGGTGGTGACGGTGGCAGAGGTAACGCACGTTTTAAAACATCAACCAATCAGGCGCCGCGCTATGCTGAGCCCGGTTGGCCGGGGGAAGAAATGTGGGTTTGGCTCAGGCTCAAACTTATTGCTGATGTTGGTTTAGTTGGTATGCCGAATGCCGGGAAATCCACGCTTTTAACGGCTTTAACAAGAGCTCGTCCCAAGATTGCGGATTATCCTTTCACAACGCTTCATCCTCATTTAGGTGTGGCGTGGATTGATGGTCGGGAAATTGTTTTAGCTGATGTCCCAGGGTTGATTGAGGGTGCGCATGAAGGCGTTGGTTTGGGGGATAGATTCTTAAAACATTTGGAGCGTTGCGCCGCTTTTTTGCATCTGGTGGATGGTACCGCTGAGGATGTGGTCGGCAATTATAAGTCGATTCGCCGTGAGTTGGAGCTTTATCAAAAGGAAATGGGGCAAAAACCGGAAATTGTGGCTCTTAATAAAATTGACAGCCTGACGCCGAAAGAAGTTGAGAAAAAGCTTAAAGCCCTCCAAAAAGCAAGCGGACATGAGGTTTTTGCCATATCTGCTTTTGCCAAGCAGGGCTTGGAGCCTGTGCTTCGGGCAGCGCTTCAATATGTGAAAGTGCCGCAAAAAACGCTTGAAGAATCACAATCACAAACTCTTAAAAAAACTTGGTCACCACTGGATTAAACAGGAGAAAACCGTGAATAATGAAGAAAAAATCTTAAAAATTGTTGTTCAAACCTTAGATGAAAATAAGGCGGAAGATATTGTGACTGTTGATCTCAACGGCATTTCCTCTATCGCGTCGCACATGGTGGTGGCGAGCGGTACATCGCAACGGCATGTGGCTTCGTTGGCGGAAAAAGTAGTTGAAAACCTGAAAAAAGAAGGTTTCCGTGCTTCCGTTGAGGGCGCTGAAAAAGCTGATTGGGTGCTTATTGACGCTTTTGATGTGATTGTGCATTTGTTTAAGCCTGAAGTGCGCGCATTTTACAATCTTGAAAAAATGTGGCAATCCGCGGCAGCACTTCGGAAATAAGCTAAAGCGTTATTGTTTGCGCAAATTTTTGAGAAATATCTTCTGGAATGCGTACCGGACGTCCGCGTTTCATATCCAAGCAAGCAATTTGAACATTCAGCTTTGCCAAAACATCGTCATGGCGCTTAATTTCCTGATAAATCAGTAAAGAGGCGTTTTTTTGCTCTTTAATTGTGCAGGTTGCCACAATAAAATCATCTAATTTGGCGGGCATAATAAAATCAATGTCCAGATGCCGCACCACAAAAGTCAGCCCCTCGTTTTCCAGAGTGCTTTGTTGAGCATCCGCACCGATATGGCGTAAAAATTCTGTTCTTGCCCGCTCGGCAAACTTCAGGTAATTGGCATTATAAACAATCCCGCCGGCATCCGTATCTTCATAATAAATGCGGATCGGGAAATAAAAAGTGCCGTTTTCAAGCGAACCGGCAGGCGCTTTAAGGTTAGTTATCATCTAAAGAACTTTCAATGTTAGCTAAAAGGTCAAATTGGCGGTCATCACGCTTAATTTTAGAACGCGGGATTCCCAAATATTCGCAACCGGAATCAGAAATAACGCGACCGCGCGGCGTGCGTTGGATAAAGCCAAGTTTTAACAAAAACGGCTCAACCACTTCTTCAATAGTGTCGCGTTCTTCCGAAAGCGCCGCCGCCAAAGTATCGGCGCCAACCGGACCCCCGCCATAATTTTTGGCAATGCAATTTAAGTAACGCCTGTCAAAAGCGTCAAGCCCATAATTATCTACATCTAAGCGGCGTAAAGCGGTATCGGCAAGCTTATTATCAATTTCCGCGCCACCGTCAACCGCGCCAAAATCGCGCACACGGCGCAAAAGCCGCCCCGCCACACGTGGTGTGCCGCGTGAACGCTTGGCAATTTCAAGCGCGCCGTTATCAGAAATCGGCATACCCAAAAGTTTAGCGCTCCGCATCACAATTTGTTTAAGCTCATCATGGGTGTAAAAATCAAGCCGCAAAGGAATACCGAACCTATCGCGCAACGGATTTGAAAGCAAGCCTGAGCGTGTGGTGGCGCCAACCAACGTGAAAGGTTGCAAATCTATGCGGACAGAGCGTGCGGAAGGACCTTCGCCAATAATCAAATCAAGCTGAAAATCTTCCATTGCCGAGTATAAAACTTCTTCAATCGCGGGGTTTAAGCGATGAATTTCATCAATAAACAAAACATCGTTTGGCTCCAAATTGGTTAAAATCGCCGCTAGATCACCCGATTTGGAAATCATTGGTGCAGATGTGGCACGAAAACCAACGCCCAATTCTTTGGCAATAATGGAGGCAAGCGTTGTTTTGCCAAGCCCCGGCGGGCCAAAAAGCAACACATGATCCAACGCCTCGTGCCGGCTGCGCGCTGCCTCAATAAAAACCTTTAAGTTGGCGCAAGCTGCGGTTTGTCCTACAAAATCCGCCAAACTTTCAGGACGTGTGGAAACAGGCGCGTTAATGTTATTTTTTTCATCTTCTGCCTGTGGCAAGGGACTGACAATACGTTGTTCCATGGCTTAAAAATCCTTCTTGGCAAACTCTTTTAACGAAAGGCGAATAAGCTCGCTTACGGGCTTGTCGGCATTTGCGGCATAAACTTTTGAGGCGGTTTTATAAGCCTCAAGGCGTTGATACCCCAAGTTAACAAGCGCAGAGATAATATCTTCAACAGGCGAATCCTCGCTTATGGGCGTTATCGGTGTGGCATCGGAATTGGCGACATCAGAAAGTGAAACATCAGCGCCGGGGATAACCACAATCTTGTCTTTAAGCTCTGTTACAAGGCGCGCCGCCAACTTTGGTCCGACACCCGAGGCGCGTAAAAACGAGCTTTTATCTTGCGCGGAAACAGCTTGCGCCAATTGCGCCGGCGTTAAAGCTGATAAAATGCTCAAGCACACTTTTGCCCCAACGCCCTGAACTTTGGTCAGTGTGTTAAACCATTCTTTTTCCCAAGCGTCATAAAAGCCATAAAGCGAAATGCTATCTTCACGCACCACCGTTTCAATCAAAAGCGAAATTTCAGCCCCTTTGATGAGCTTGCCAAGCGTTTTAGATGAGGCAAAAACCAAATAGCCCACGCCTTGTACGTCTATAATGCAACTATCTTCATAAATTGTATCCATAATGCCGCGTAATTTTGCAATCATTTTCAACCTTTCTCAATTCATTGTGTTTTAGTTTACAAAAAAGCCCTCATTGACGCAAGTTTTTTTATCAGACTTTGCACTTACTCTTTATTTTTAAAAAACAGCCATTATATCAAGGAAAATTTTTTTAACATATAAGGAGCATAACTATGAAAAAAATTGGCATTTTAACTATTTTGGCAGCTATGAGTGTAAGCTCTGCCGTGCAGGCGAAAAGCCTTGGAACAGACTATTCCATGTTTAAATATTGGCTGAATAAAAATTATGGGTTTGATTATGGTGTGACTACAACTTTTATGCCACAACGTGGGGCGCCAAGCGGGAAATATAACGCATTTCAGGCTTATGTTTACCCTTATTTTACGTGGACAAATTTCAATAATGAATATGGTACGGGTGCTTTGAATTTTGCTTACACGCTGGTGCGTTACGGTCATCACGATGCCGCGGATGTGGGCAACCGCATGGGCGTTGTTTCGGATATCAACGATTATAACGATAAAACCAACGAATTTGATGAGTTTTATTATACTTGGCAATTTGGCGGCGATTGGAAATGGCTGACTTTAGGCTTGGGGCAATTCCCGATTTATAACTTTGACGGCTCAGCGTATAACTCTAACCAACAGGTGAACTTTATCAACTATGCGCTTTCGCAAAACCCCTCATCAACCTACCCCACAGCAGCTGTGGGTGCGTATGTTCAGGCCACGCCCAAAGGCGATTGGAGCTTTGCGCTCGGTGCGCAAGATGCCACAAATGTTGACGCCACAAGCGTACGGGTTAATCATTTAGATGATAAGCATTACACCACTTTTGGACAAGTTCAATATGCCCCGACAAACAAGCTTGGCGATGCGCAATTTTCCGTTCTTGTTTACAATCAGCCGGCGGTGAAAGAACAACCGCAGACAACCAACGGTTGGTCTTTGAACCTTTCTCAAAATATCGGCGAGAAATTTAACGTTTTTGCCCGTGTTAATGGTGTTTCAGGGCATCAGGATACCATTGATCAATCGTGGTCAGGTGGTATGGTGTGGCTTAACCCGCTTGAGCGCAACGATTTAGACCAAATCGGGCTTGCATATGCGTATAATAAAGTTAATGAAACAGCGGTTGGGGAACCTTTAGAACATGACGCTGAGCAGGTTGTGGAAGCGTATTGGGCTTGGGGCTTTTCAAAATGGGCAACATTAACGCCAGATGTTCAATTTTACATTCATCCGGCGTTAAACCAGAACTCTGATTATGCGGAGGTCTTTTCGCTTCGTTTAACACTTTTCCTCTAAAATTAAAACCAAGTTAAACAGCCGTTTTTTAACGGCTGTTTTTTTTGGGTTAAGTTGGTATTTTTCTTTGCAACTTGCGTTTGATTAGGGTAAAAAGAAAAAGTTGAAAAGGAAGAAAAAATGAAGACATTTGTTATATTTGCGCTGTTTTGCGCCGTTTTGGTGCTTTCTGGTTGTGCTTTGAGTAAAAAGGAAAATGTGGTGCCCGCGGTGGTGCCGCCTTCACAAAAAACAGATACAACACATAAAACAAACTTAAAAATTATTGGTGCGGTAGAACCAATTTATATGTTGCCCATGAAAGCTTCTTTTGCGGCAAGAGTGGATACGGGGGCTGCCGTTTCAGCATTGGATGCAACAGATATTAAGAAATTTGAGCGTGATGGCGAAAAATGGGTGAGTTTTAAGGTTAAAAACAGAAAAACAGGCGAAGAAAACGTGTTTGAAAAACCTTTGGTGCGTCAAACGCGCATTAAACGCGTTCATCAAAAAGAGCATCGTCTAGTTGTTAACCTTGATGTGAAGTTTGCAGGTCAGACCTTAAAGGCTGATTTTACACTTGTTGACCGCAAAGATTTTGATTATCAGGTTTTAATCGGGCGCAATATTTTAAACGGACGGGCGATTGTTGATCCCGCAAGATCCATGACATTAAAATAACATAGGACTTTAACATGAAAAAATTATTCTCTGTACGTAAAGTTTTAACGCTTTGTCTTTTGCTCTCCCTTGTGTGGACAGGCGTTTGTGCATATTATAAAATCAGGTATTGGGGGTTTGGTTTGCATCCGCACGCTTCTACAAACGTGTGGCGTATTGATGCGCATATCCAGTTTGTGCCAACGGGTGGGCCGATTGAAGTTTCCTTCGGAATTCCGCAAGAAAGCGCTGAATATAAAATTCTGAATGAAGATGTTTCCGCTAAAGGGTATGATGTTAAAAAATCTCAAGACGGCAAAAGGCTTGTGCTTTCTTCTCCCGCCAAGGAAAAAGTTCAAAATATTTATTATCGTCTTAAAGTTTATGATAATGAGGATTCGCGCGGTAAGCTTGCCGATCCGACAAAGCCACAGCTTGAAAAACCGGTATATGATGAAGAAATGACACAACAGGCGGAAGATATTTGGGCGGCGGCGGAAGCTTTTGAAGGTCGGTTGCCTCAAAAGCTGATTGCGCTGTTTAATCAGCAACCCTTAGATGCCTCTTTAAATGCCTTTTTACCTGAAGAACTTAATGAAAAACAGCGTGTTATGAAGATGATTGAGCTGTTGGCATTTAAAGGCGTGCCGGCACGTATGGCGCGCGGTGTTCGCTTGGAGGAAGGTAAGCAGGAATCTTTGCCGGATTTGATGCTTGAGTCTTATGATGGCGATAAGTGGCGCTTGTATGATATTTATTCAGGGAAAGATGGCCTACCTAAAAACTTTATGGTGTTTCAACGGGGCGGAAAGTCGCTTTTAGATGTTTCGGGCGGAGCGGAGTCTCGTGTTCGGTTTTCGGCCTTAAAATCTGCCACATCTACGTTTAAAATGGCGGGGCATCGCGCAAAAATCAATGATTTGGAATCTGCTTACGAATATTCCATTTATTCCTTGCCGCTTTTGGCACAAAACACCTTAAAATGGTTGATGATCTTTCCGCTTGCCATTCTTATTACGGTTTTAATGCGTAATGTTGTTGGGCTTTCTACTATGGGTACTTTTACGCCGATGTTGATTGCTCTTTCGCTTGTACAGACAGGCTTTTTTGAGGGCATTGTTTGTTTTACGCTTATTTTGACGTTGGGGCTTTTGTTGCGCTTGATGCTTTCAAAGCTTAATTTGCTTTTGGTGCCTAGAATTGCTTCCGTTGTGATTTTTGTGATTTTGATTATGCAAGGTTTGACGGTTATCGGCTATAGGTTGGATATTGCGGTTGCGGCATCGGCGGTGTTCTTCCCGATTATTATTACGGCGTGGATTATTGAGCGTGCTTCCATTATTTGGGAAGAAGAAGGGCCTATGAATACCATTAAAGAAATTATTTATAGTATGTTTACCGCCATTGTGACTTATTTTGTGGTGGCAAGTGAAGAAATCCGCCATGTGATGTTTGCTTTTAACGAGATTAATCTGGTTATTTTGTTTACGGTGATGCTTTTGGGCACTTATACGGGGTATCGCCTGACGGAACTCAAACGCTTTTATCCGCTTTCAAAAGGAAAATAAAATGTGGAATTTGCTCAAAGGTATAGCGCGACCAAAAGACCTTCGGGCAGAAGGCATTTTAGGGATGAATGCGCGCAATTATGACATTATTTCCAAAAATAACGTCAGGCGGCTTTATCCGCTTGTGGATGATAAGGTTCAAACCAAGATGTTGGCGGAAAAAATAGGTATTAGTACACCGCAGCTGATTGGTATTATTGAATTTCAGCATGAGGTCAGAAATTTTCAGCAGCTCGTTAAGGGGCATAAAAGTTTTGTGATTAAGCCGGCGCATGGCAGTGGTGGTAAAGGCGTTTTGGTGATTACGCACTGGAATGAAGATGTTTTTGAGACAGCATCGCACAAAATTTTGAATTTTCATGATGTGTATCAGCATATTTCCAATATTTTAAGCGGTCTTTACAGCTTGGGCGGGCAATATGATACCGCCGTTATTGAAGAAATGGTGCATTTCAGCGATGCTTTTCAAAATTTCAGCTATCAGGGGGTGCCTGATGTACGTATTATTGTTTATAAGGGCTACCCTGCCATGGCAATGATGCGCCTTGCCACCAGACAATCAGCAGGGCGCGCTAATTTGCACCAAGGCGCTGTGGGCGTTGGGCTTGATGTGCATGATGGTAAAACCTTGCAAGCAGTTATGTATAATAAGCCGATAAGCTTTCATCCTGATACAAAAGCCGATCTTAAAACACTGCAGGTTCCGTTTTGGCGCGAACATTTACTCATTGGCGCTAAAGCCTTTGAAATGACGGGGCTTGGCTATTTGGGCGCAGATATTGTGCTTGATAAAACACATGGTCCGATGATGTTGGAGTTAAATGCTCGTCCGGGGCTTGCTATTCAGATTGCAAACGGCAAGGGTTTGATCGGGCGGCTTCAAAAAATTGATGAAACATATCCCGCGGGTCTGACACCTGAAGAAAGGGTTGATTTTGTGCTCTCACAAACCTAAATAAAGTTATAACATACATATTTGAAAGGGAAATCTATGGCTGAACTGTTAAAAAGTACTGAAACAAAAAATTTAGGACATGCTGAAACTAAGAAGTTATCGGCGGAAGAAACCAAAAAAATCGGCGTTAGTGAAACACGCGCCAAAAAAATTAAGCACAGTTATGATGTGAAAGATCCGGAAAATGCTTTGCTCTTGAAGCTTAAAGATGGCGATGTCGTGATTGAAATGTTTGCCGATGCGGCGCCAAACCATGTGGCACGGATTAAAAATTTGGTTAAAAGCGGCTTTTATAACGGGCTGAAATTTCATCGGGTTATTGAAGGCTTTATGGCACAAACTGGTTGTCCGTACGGTAATGGCACAGGCGGTAGCGGCAAAAAGTTAAGAGCTGAGTTTAATACGCATCCGCATAAGCGTGGCACCGTTTCTATGGCACGCGCAATGGACCCCGACTCGGCAGACAGCCAGTTTTTTATCTGCTATGCTGATTGTCCGTGGCTTGACGGTCAATATACCGTTTGGGGGCAGGTTGTGAGCGGCATGGAACATGTTGATGCCATTAAAAAAGGTGGCGGAGCCAACGGTTTGGTTTTAGATCCGGATGAGATTATATCATTATCTGTTATCAGCGACCTTTGAGGGGTTAACCACAACGGACGCGTTCAATATGTAGCGCAAGCCCTGTTTTATCATCTGTTTCAATGATGATGCCGCGAAGGACGCCTTCGCCGCTTGCCGGCGTGAGGCGTTCATAAGGGTAATGGCGCTTTAAGCGTTCAATGGGGGCTTTTGGGTCAAAGCCTAAAACCGAGTTTTCAACCCCGCACATGCCGACATCGGTGATGTATGCCGTGCCCTTTGGCAAAACGCGTTCATCGGCGGTTTGAACATGTGTGTGTGTGCCTGCCACGGCGGAAACACGTCCATCTAGATAAAAACCCAAAGAAAGCTTCTCTGCTGTTGCTTCAGCGTGAATATCCACAAAAATGACGGTATCGGCACTTAAATGATACGTTGAAAGCAATTTCTCAAGCGCTTGTACGGGGCAATCTGCCGATTCCATAAAAACACGGCCTAAAACTTGGGTGATGACAAGCTTTTTGCCATTTGGTAACTCCATTACATAAAAACCATGTCCCAATGTTGAAGGGGGATAATTGAGTGGTCGGACAACATTTTTAAGCTCGTCCAAATAAGGCAAAATTTCTCTTTGATCCCAAATGTGGTTGCCCGTTAAAATAGCATCAACGCCCGCTTGAAACAAATCGCGACAAATTCCGGGGGTTAAACCAAAGCCATGTGCTGCATTTTCAGCATTTGCTAAAACCACATCAAGGCTTTTTTCTTTTTTCAAAACCGGAATATTTTTGAGTGCTGCTTCGCGTCCGGCTCTGCCGACAATATCTCCGCAATAAAAAATTTTCATGGATTTTCCTTTTCTTTTTTCTATTCCTATAAAATTTTTCTTGCTTTTTCAAGCTTTTTTTAGCCTCGTGGACAAAATAACAAAAAATACGTCCAATTTGCTTTTTTTTGTTGCAAGGCACTTAAAAATGTGGTATAAATAAGATGTGAAAAGAAATTATTGTATAACCTATATTTTTATTAAATTATGAACAAACAGATTGTAAGCCTGCATGTTGGTAACATGTTTGCTTTTTTTGCTGCTTTTGCAGTAATGGTTAATGTCTTTGTATCGTGTGCTGATACCTCCACAATCGGCGGAATTGAAGAAGAATATCTTTTTCCGGTTCCACCTCAGGGAGATTCTGCCATCGTTGTTGAAGAATATAACTTTGACACGGAGTTTGATACGCGTACAGCTGAACTCTATACTGTTTATCAGACAGTAGAAGGGGAAAGAGTGCTTAAAGACGGAAAGGAAGAGATTTCAAGAGAACATTTTGAAAAATCTTTGGATCTGAACGCATTGTTTGCACACCCCGAAGTGGTGTATGTGAGCAATGAAAACCAACTTGGGATGCTTGAAGAAAAAGGAGTCGTTGAGGGTAAAGTAACAGTTGAACCGAAAGAAGAAGCCAATTTTGTTCGGAATATTCTGAAGCAAGACTTTGATTTTACACTCAATACCGGTGAAGAAATTAAGGCGTCTACGAAATATGAAAAATGTATTTGCACGGCAGCCAACCAGGAGTTGAGCTTTACGGCAATCAGAAATATTGAGTGGGATCCTAAATCTTCTAAGGCAACCTTAAATGAGATGTTGAGTTGTGAAGACAGCACCGTCTATGACGTTGTGTTGGCTTATAACGTGGCTCTGACACGCAATGATAACACGGAGATGACAAAAACACAAACGGTTAGCAATTATACCGTTAATGTTCCTTATCAACGTGTTTACAAAGCAGGCGATCACAAAATTGCTGATATGGTAGATGAGGAAAAAACAAAGCGCGAGCTTGTTTTGGTTTCCGGAAATACCTACGTAGAACGTTTTACCGTTGTGACGTATGAGCAGTGGAGTGAAAGCGGAAGAGTTCGTGAAAATGTGGAAACCATTAATGTTCCCGTTGTATTTAATGCACCGGAAGCTAAATGGATCGTGACAACAAATGCATCTTATGTTACAACAGCTAATGGTGTGACAGAAGGTAATGAGACTTCTAAAATTGATGGTAATTTTACGGTTAAAACAAAACCGGTTACTTATACCTCTGATGCTGATAATAACGCGAATGCGTTTACCAATACTTATAGCGGCGTTAACAATGCTGTTACTTATCAAAAAGGTAGCATTGTTGTTGATTTTGGCTATGGGGAATGGACAGTAAAAGAAGGCGAAACAACCATCGATGGTCCGAAAGATGTTACATATAAGGGCGTTATTTATGACGGCTATGATTATGTGAACAACATTGATTGGACTTATTCTATCAAGGCCGACAAGTATGCTGCGGAGAATAATGAAATTTCCAAACCAGCTCAAGCCAATGCAACCATTTTGATTGCTAAGGTCGCTGATGAAAAGCTTGCTGATAAGGTTCGTGATGTTAAGCGTGAAATTATAACCGATGGAACGGGTATTAAAGAGCGCATTACTATTACAACTTATGAACAATGGCGTGATGCCGGTGAGCAGAATGAAGTTACTGAAATGCGTGAATTCCCGATTTTGTTTAACGCACCGGGAAAGAAGCGCGTGATCACAACCTCTTCTGTTTATACGACCAAGCCTCAGAGCCAATCTGATGGAAATGAAACTTCGGCAACGAAGGGGAGTTGGACGGTTAAGACAAAATCGTTTAGCTATGTCTCTAAAGCTGATAACGGCGTGACTCCGTTTACAAACACCTATGAGGGTTCTAGCTCAGCTATCGTTTATACGAAAGGTGAAATTAAACTGGAATTTGATTATGGTGAATGGACGGTAAGGGAAGTTAAGACAACCATTGACGGTCCAAGAGATGTTACATATGAGGGTATCGTTTATGACGGCTATGATTATGTTAATAACATCAACTGGACTTATAGCATTGCTGCAGATAAGTATGCCACAGAAAACAACAAGGTTTCAAATTCGGAGAAAGCTGAGGTAACCATTTTGATTGCTAAAGCTGAAAAGGCTGATGATGTTAAGATTGCCGATAGGCTTGGAAGTGTTAAGCGTGAAATTGTATCTGATAATTCAGGTATTAAAGAGCGTATTACCATAACCACCTATGAAGAATGGCGAGATGCCGGTAAGCAAAAAGAAGTTACGGATATGCGCGAATTCCCGATTGTATTTAATGCACCGGGTAAGAAGCAAGTGATCACAACTTCTGCAGCCTACCAGACAGTACGTCAGGGCATGATTGACGGAGCCGAAACTTCGGCAAGAGAGTCTAATTGGACGGTTAGAACAAAACCGTTTACTTATTCCTCAAAAGCTGATAACGGCGCTGATATGTTTATGAACACCTATCAAGGTTCTAGCTCTGCTATCGTTTATACGAAAGGCGATATTAAGGTGGAATTTGATTACGGTACATGGCAGATTAGCGAAGGCAGAACAACAATTGATCCTTCAGGAGAGGTTAATTACAATGGTCAGAACTATGATCGTTATGACTATGTTAATAACATCAACTGGACGTACAGTATTGCTGCCGATCCGTATGCAGTGAACGCAGAAGTTAACAAAACGGCAAAAGCCGAAGTAACCATTTTGATTGCTAAAGAAGAGGTTGAGCAAAAGCTTACAGATAAGGTAGGAAGCGTTACACGTGAAATTGTACCTGATAATTCAGGTGTTAAGGAGCGTATTACGATAACGACTTATCAGGAAGATGAAAATGGTCAGAGAGGAAAAGAAGAAACTGAGACACGTGAATTCCCGATTGTGTTTAAAGCACCGGGTAAGGCAACAGTGATCACAACTTCTGCTGACTATACAACAACGACTCAAGGCACAAGTGGTGAAAAAGAAACCTCAAGGACTGATGGTCATTGGACGATTAAAACAAAATCGTTCAATTATAGCTCAAAAGCAGATAACCACGGTATTCGTCCGTTTACGAATACGTATGAAGCTTCTAGCTCATCCGTTGTCTTTGAAAAGGGCAGCGCTAGAGTTGAATTAGCATACGGTTCGTGGAACATTAAAGAAGGCACTACAACGATTAGTGACCCCAAAGATGTTTTCTACAGCGGTCGGAACTATGATGGTTATGACTACGTCAATAATGTCAACTGGACCTACACTATCCCGAGAGATGCGTATGTTCAGGGCTCTGAAACCTCTCAGAAGGCAAAAGCTGAAGTTCAGATCTTGATTGAAAAAGTCGAGGAAGACAAGCTCTTGTCAAAGAAAGGCGTTAACGTTAAACACGAAATCTTGGATGATACGCGTGATCGTTTCACCTGGGATGAAGTTGAAACGTGGAGCGTTGGCGGAACGAAGACTACTCAAAAAGAGTGGATTCGCTATCGTCATTTCAATGAGCCTAGCAAGCAGAAAGTGTACACGAATAGCAAGAATTACAGCACTCAGGCAGGAACAAGCAAAACTATTCAGGATAAAGAGTCAGTTGTTAACGGTGTGAAAGTGACAACACGTTACATGAGTTACACTGCTCAATCAAACAACGGTAACAAGTCTTTTGATAATGTTTATACCTATGATTTCCAAAAAGGCGTTTACACGGATAAAGACAACATGTATACCTTAACGTTTGATTTTCCTGAGTGGACGATTAATGAAAACGGAACGGAAGTTTCGTCGTCATCAACCAAAGATGGTGATTATGCCGTTTGGACTCATACCCACCGCATTAATCATACATACAAGGTTAATTCTAACACTTATCCCAAGAGTGCACAGGCGTTGACGGATATCTATATTCTGGATATTGCTAAAAATCTGCCTGCAAGTTGGGGTGATGTTCTTGGAATTCAAGTGACGGCTGTTCCGGCTGACGATGTTGACGGGCAATATGAGAAACACGCATTTTGCCTGAGAACAACGAACGGTGCGGTAGCAATTGTTATCAATCGTGAACAGGCTTTACCGACCATTGGAGAGATTACCAAAGGGCACTTTGTAAAAGGCAACTTCTTTAATGCCTCTTATAACAGCGCATTCTTTACCACAGACCGCAATCATCATGAGTTGCCGGTTGGGGTATGGGCTCCTGCAGTTGGAAAAGATGAATACGGAGGCGTTGCCTACTACTACAAAAACGACAATGTCGCTAATGTAGAAGGTGTCGATCTGAACTTCTGGACCAATTGGCACAATGGACGTACCGTTAAAGTTAACGGTTATAGTAGTAAACTTGAAAATGGAGTACTTACGCTCACTGCACCTAACGGTGAGAGCTTGAGGCTTCATTAAAGCTTCGGGGAGGCGGTCTTTATGACCCCCTCCCTTTTTTATTTAAAATTTAAGAAAATCTAGCTCTAAATTTTTTCTTGTCAAATATAAAATTTTATGGTATAAATACGCTGTTTAAATCATTATTTTGGATTATCATTATCAAAAAATTATTATCACTTAAAAATTTAAAAATTATGAAGAAAAGTTTGTTTTATCGTGCGCTGCTTGCGGCGTTTATCATGGGTGGAGCTGCATCATGTGCAGATACCACGGAAGTTGGCGGTATTAATGTGAGTTATCTTTTTCCTCAAGATTCCTCTATGGTTATTGAAGAAAAGACATTTGACGCCAAATTTGATACACTTACGGCTAAGCTGTATACTGTGTATCAGAGGGTAGAAGGAGACAGGGTTTTCAAAGAGGGCGATGAAATTGTTAATCGCGAACATTTTGAAAAATCTTTGGATCTAAATGCATTGTTTGACCATCCCGAAAAAGTTTATGTCAGTGATGAAAAACAACTGGCACAGCTTGGGGAAACAAATGCAAACCAAGGTGAAGTGTTGCTTGAACAAAATGAGGAAACGAGTTTTGTCCGGAGCATTTTGAAACAGGACTTTAACTTTACGCTTAATGCCGGTGAAGAAATTAAGGCTTCCACAAAGTATGAAAAATGTGCGTGCTTGGCAACTCATCAGGAGCTGAGTTTTACCGCCATTCGAAATATTAAGTGGAATGTGAAATCTTCAACGGCAATCCGAAATGAAAAATTGAGCTGTAAAGACAGTACGGTTTATGACATTGTGTTGGTCTATGATGTGGCTTTGACTCGCAATGATAATACGTCAACAAGAGAACAGACAGTAGACACCTATACTGTTAATGTTCCTTATCAACGTATTTACAAAGCGGGTGATGTTAAACTCGGCGGGCGCCAGTTGGGCGAGGTTAAACGTGAGGTTATCTCACCGACAACTGAGCGCTTGAGTGTGACTACTTATGAAGAATGGAGCCTTTCCGGCAAACAAAACGTTGTTACAGAAAGTGTTGATTTGCCGTTGGCGTTTCATGCGCCGGCTTTCAAACAATTTGTTGCAACTTCGGAAAAGTTTGAGACGAAAGGGCAAAGTTTGACGTATGAAGCGGAAGATGCTCCTTATAAAGAGCATAATTTCACGGTCACCAAAAGGCCGTTTACCTACACCACACAAGCAACGAACGGGGTTGAAACTTTCCAAAATGTTTACACAGGATCGAGCGCTTCGGCAGTTTATGTTAAAGAAGACGTTACTGTTAAATTTGACTACGGAGAATGGACGGTTCAAGACGGTCAGACAAGCATTACGGGCTCAACAAATGTTGTTAAAGATGGCGTAACATATGATAGTTATGACTATGTTGATAATGTTCGTTGGACATATAATGTGAAGGCTGATTCGCATGCCGCTCAAAATGCCGAAACTTCCTCTACAGCGCAAGCTAAAGTTCAGATTTTGATTAAAAAAGTCGAGGAAGATAAGCTCTTGTCAAAAGAAGCCGTTAACGTTCAACATGAAATCGTAGATGATAATACAGATAAGTTCACCTGGGAGGAAGTTGAAACGTGGAGCCGTGGCGGACAGAAAACCACAACCAAACAGTGGGTTCGTCACCGTCATTTTAAGGCAAAAGACAAGCAAAGCGTGTACACGAGTAACAAAGAGTACAGCACGGAAGCAGGAAAAAGCCAAGTCCTTAACAATGTGGAGTCGGATGATGGTGATGTGCATGTTACAACACGGTATATGCGCTATGTGGCTCGGTCAGATAACAAGGATCAGTCTTTTGAAAATGTGTACGACTATGATTATCAAAAAGGCGTATATAAGGACAAAGACAATAAGTATACCTTGGAGTTTGATTTTCCTCTGTGGACAATTGAGGAAAAGGGAACGAATGTTTCCGCAACATCTCAAAAAGTGGGTGAATATGCCGTTTGGACTCATACTCATAATGTGAAACATAATTATGTTGTGACGTATGAGGCAATTAAAAACTCCAAAGAAGGCGAGGCTCATGCCTTAACGGATATCTATATTTTAGATATTAAGAAAAATTTGCCGGAGAATTGGGGTGATGTTATCGGCATACAGGTTACGGCTGTGCCTGCAGATGATGTCGATGGCTATTTTGAAAAACACGCATTTTGCTTGAGAACAACCCTTGGTGCCGTTGCTGTTGTTATTGACCGTGACAGAGAATTGCCGAGAATTGATGAAATAACATCGGCTTACTTTGTTTGGGACAAAGCACTCAGTGATGAAGCGTATAACAGTGCGTTCTTTACCACAAGTGTCAATCGCAATGGTTTGGAACTTAACAAATGGGCTCCTGCAATAGGCAGAGATGAAGACGGTGGCGTTGCTTATTATTACAAAAATAATAATGTAGCGAATGTATCAAGTCTTGATCTTAAGCTTTGGACCAATTGGCACAATGGGCATACCGTTCAGGTGAAGGGCTATGCTAGCAAACTTGAAAATGGCGTACTTACAGTGACATCACCTAAGGGTGAAGTCTTGAAGCTTCGTTAATCTACTAAGGAGGCGGTCTTTATGACCCCTCCTTTTTTGTTTGACAAAATAAGTCTGCTTTGCTAAAATAGAAGTATATTTGAAGAGGGTTTTTGAGCATGAAACAGGAAGAAAAAAATTTTTTATTACAAGAATATAAAGAGGCAGAAGTTTCACCGAAGTATATTCGCCTGAACGGTAAAGAATATTTGATTCCGATGGATTATGTTGCCGATTATCAGGATTTTCGAAAAGCGTTTATTCATGACTTTTTTGATGCCATGCGTCAAGATTATGAACGCTATAAGCAAAATGATGAGCCTGTGCAATATGTGACGTTTCATGATGAAGATAAAAACTTCCGTTTGGTTGTGCCGTATGATTGGCGTACGCAAAATCGCCCGAAAGAGGAGGTCGCTGCGCGGATTTTTGAGCGTGCCGATAAAAAGTATGAACATGTTATGGCTTATACGCTAGACCTTCAAAATGCTGTTGGCAAAAAGCTGTTGCCCTCATATGTGACCAGTGAAAATCTGCGAGATCTGAAAGCGGAAATGGTGGCGCGGGGCTTGGAAAAAGATGTTCCGCAAAAGCTAAAACATATTATACAGACCGCTATGAAAAAAACAAAAAATAACTCTCGTTGGTCTGTTGAAAATTTGCGCTTAAATGCTCAAAAATGGTTTGTTCGCGTTTCGTTGGCGGCAAGTTTGAGCGGCATGGGATATAGTGTTTTTCATGGCGAAAAAACAGATGATTCAAAGGCCAAGCCTCAAATGGAGCAACAGGTAACACAAGAGCCCCAAAAACAAAAGGAGGTTTTGCCTACAAAGGCTATTTTAGCGCCAAAATCTCCGGTTCTTCATAAAGAAGATTCAAACCTTAGCGTTGAGGAGCATAATAAAAAGCTTTTTGATCAATCCATTAATGATATGATTTGTTATATTGCTTTTGTGGAAGATTATAAAGAGAAAGCTTATAACGATAAAAAGGATGTCCCGACCGTTGGTTATGGTACAACTTATTATTTGAATGAAAGCGGGCAAAAAATCAGAAAGGTGAAATATGGCGATAGACTCACGATCAAAGAGGCTGCCACGCAAACAGAACGCTATCTTAAACATATTATTTGGCCTGTTATTGAGAAAAACGTTAAGGTTAAGTTGGATCATGAACGTCTTATCACCACGGCGCAATTTGCTTATTTGTTAAGCCCAAAATCTTTTGAAAAATCCGCTTATTTGGAGGGTTTGAATCAAAATTTGAGGGGAACAAGGTTGGCCAATTTGATGACCGAGTACAGCAAAGATAAAGGCGTTTCAAAGCGTTGTCTTCCCGCGGTGTATATCATGGAAGGGCGTTTGAGCGTGAGAGATTTGCTTCAAATGCATGCCGCATCAGTTTATAACTGCCCGTATGATTGGGTGGTGATGTGCAAGAAAAATGGCAAGCGTATCAAAGATAGAAACCATATAGGGCGTTTTAAAACCGATGAAGAAAGCGCGAATCGAGTGATGAAAATTTTGGCGTCTTCTTATCATGGCAAATTAAGCCAAACTAAAGATATTTTACCTTCTCGAGTTGTGAAAAACGTGAATCGGAACAAAGGGACTTCCGAACTTACAGCTTATAACATTGCTGAACGTTAACTTTCAATGTATGAGATAAGGTTTTTGAGCTGCTTTTCCACTTCGGAAACGCTTTGCGCCATTTTTTCATCCAACGGGGAAAGGTCAGGCTCAACTTCCTTTTCTACCACGCGCTCCACAATTTTTTCAACCGTTTGCACGCGCGGCTCTGGAAAAACGCCGTGGCGTGCGTCAATAAGCTCGTCTGCAACCAATAGCCCAACCATCGCTAAAAGCATATTTTCATTGATCTGATTGCCGTTTGCTGTCAAAAGCTTTGCTTTTTCATCCAAAATGTTTGCAAGCTTGATGATGTTGGCTTCTTCGCCATCACCGCAAGCCACGGTATATTCGCGTGCATTAATTGTGATTGTTACCTGAGCCATCTTCGTTTAACACCATATTGATTTTTTCAAGGACTTGTTCAACTTTTTGAGCCGTTTGCTCTATATTTATGCCTGTTTCGGCATTTTTACGAATTTTGCTTTTTAAGCGCTCAACACTTTCATTTAACGCCAAAACCGTTGCGTGTAAATTTTCCAACGCGGCAAATGTACGGGCAAATTGTTGTTTTTCCATTGACATTTTAATCCTTAAACGTATATATTACAAAATATCATAACCGCTTTAACCTCAAATACAAGTCACAAAACAACCTTATGCAAAAGTTTATTATCAACATCACACAACAAAATTTTGATTGCCTTGAAGATACGGCGTTAGAGTGCTTTATTTTAAGCAAAAATCTGCCAACTTTCTTTGTGAGCGCTTTTGCCGATAAGGCTAAAGCCGCGGGTAAGCTTGTTTTGACCGATGATGCCGAGTTTTGCCGTCTGAACCGCTTGGACGGCGTGGTGGCGGATTTTTCAAAATCAGAAAACATTGCGGCGGATTTTGAAACGCTGAAGCAAAATCTTGCGGGCAAGTTTATTGGGCTTATTTGCCGTAACCGCCGGCACGAAGCGATGCTTGTGAGCGAGTGCGAGCCTGATTTTGTGATTTTTAAGGCTTTTCGGGACGGCGCTGAAAATATTAAGGCGCTCACTGCGTGGTATAATGAAATGTTTTTGCTCCAATCGGCACTCTTGCTATGCGAAGATGGCGTTGATTTTGAAAACTTTGCCACTGATTTTGTGATTATGGATGACATAAAATATAAAATTTTTGTTGCCAAAGCCTAAAGTTTGGTTTATGTTGCCCTCAACCTTAAATGAAAAATCTGTTTAAAATTGTAAATACGGAGAAAAATAATGAAACAACTCGCAGGATCAATCAGAATTGGATGGGTCATTGAATATAAGGGTAAACCTTGGACAATTACCAAAGCTGTTCACATCAAACCGGGTAAAGGCGGCGCTTTTATGCAGGTTGAAATGAAAGCTGTTGAAGAAGGCACCAAAACTAACGAGCGCTTCCGCACGGAAGATACCATTGAAAAAATGATGGTTGAAGATAAAGATTGTCAGTTTTTGTTTGAAGACGGCAACGGCTTGACCTTTATGGAATCGGAAACGTTTGATCAGTTTACCATGCCGGCAGATATCTTGGGCGATTCGCGCCCGTTCTTGACCGATGGCATGAGCGTGCGTATTGCACACATTAACGGCCGGCCGATTTCTGTAGAGCTCCCGTTGCAGGTTATATGTACGGTGGTGGAAACAGAGCCTGTCGTTAAAGGGCAGACAGCTGCTTCTTCCTACAAGCCTGCTATTTTGGACAATGGTGTGCGCGTGATGGTTCCGCCCTTTATCGGTGCCGGTGATAAAATTGTGGTGGGCACGGCTGAAGCTAACTATGTTGAAAGAGCTAAGTAATGCTTTACGGAACGCCATTTGTTACCGCGCAAGTTAATGCGCTTAAAAAAGCCGCGCATACCCTTGACCGCGATTTTATGGAAATTGAGCAACTTCAAAATTCCGTGCGCGGTAGTAAAGACTTTGTCTTTAACACTTATACGCGGCTTGAAAAACGTTTGCGCGAATCGTTTGCGGAAATCCGTCCGGAAGTCAAGATTTTTACGCCCTCGGAACAGGTGAGCGGCAAAACGTATTTTGCCATCAGCCCTATTGAAGGCATTGTTAATTTTGCGCACGGGTGTCCGGATTTTGCCGTTTCGGTGGCTTACATTGAACAAGGCGAGGTTTTATCAGGCATTGTGTTTAATCCCGTTCGTGATGAGCTTTACTTTGCCTCAAAGGGCAACGGCACTTTTCGCGAAGGAGCGCGCAGCCATGAGCGTATGCGTGTTTCTGCTGCTAAAGAACTTGAGGGCGCCTTGATTGGTGTGGCAAACGGTTATCATCAGGAACGCGCGGAAGTTTCCAAAATTGTCGCCGTCGTGATGGAAAAATCAGGCAATGTTCGCTCCAGTGGTTGTGTGGCGCAAGATCTTGCGTATGTTGCCGCCGGTAAGTTGGACGCCTCGTTAAGCCTTCATAACCATATTTCCAGTATGGCTGCGGGCATTTTGCTTGTGAAAGAAGCTGGCGGTCTTGTGCGGGCTAAAGGGGCAAAAGACGTTCGGGTTGAAAATGTGGCGGAAGTGCTCTCCACGGGCGATTTATCGGCCACAAACTTTAACTTAACCCAAAAGATTTTTGAGATTTTTAAATAAATCGTAAAAAAAAGCTTGATAAATGTTTTTGTTTGGGTTATAAGAGCGTAAATTTTGAGCAATTTGGAGAAGAAAAATGAAAAAAGGCATTCATCCCGACTATCACGAAATTACATACGTGATGACAGACGGGTCAGAACATAAAGTACGTTCCACTTGGGGCAAAGCGGGCGCAAAAATGACTTTGGAAATTGATCCGAAGTCGCACCCGGAATGGACTGGTATTCACCGTATGGTGGATTCTGGCGGTCAGGTTTCCAAGTTTAACAACAAGTTCGGCGCTTTTGGTATTAAAAGCGGCAACTAATTTGTGTCATTTAGAAAAAGCCCCTCGTTTGAGGGGCTTTTTTGAGATATTTTCCTTATTTTTTAGGCGTTTGTTGCTTTTTAAGCAATATTCAGAAATATGTGGTCAAGCGCCTTATTCTTCCACTTTTTCCAACTCTTTGGTGATTTCTTGGCAGAAATGATAACGCTTGTCAAACGGACAAGCCGGCCCGGCCTGACCTTCAGGGCAGTTACCACTTGTGGTGTAACCCAAGGTTTGACAGTTGAGTTGAATTTTTGTTGCACCTGAGCACCATAAAACCTCCAAGTTTGTTTGGTTTTGGTCAGGGCATTTTTCATTGATGCAGTGATAACACCAACCACCGGCACCGTTTGAAACTTTCTTTTCTTCTGCTGTGCAACCATCAGAGCGGCTGCTGCATGTGGTGTTTAATGTCCAGTTTGGTGCACAATCACAACTTGTATATTTGAAATTGCCGCCGGGGAGCTCGCAATATTCTGTAGTTTTTGGTTTGGCAAGCCCTTCTTCGGTGCAAGTAAGTTCAAAGCCATCATTACACAAGCACTCTTTAAACCAGAGCGATTCATCTCCAGGATCTACGCAGAAAGCACCGCCGGTAACACCTTCATCATAGCCGTGCGAATTGGCGCCGTTGCAACCGTGCTCCGGATAACGAGCTGTATTACATGCGGCATCATTTCTACTACAGCCGCATTGTTTATTGTAGCTTTTTCTGCAAACGTAAGTTCCACTTTCAATTTCACTGTTTTGAACGGCGGTTGGGTCGCATTCGCATTTATAGAAGCGATGCCCGAGGTGATCGCAGGTTGTTTGAATTTCGCCTGAAAGTGTGCACGGACCATTGTGATCATAACCACCGCAGGCAACAAGGTCAGGGCTTTGGGTACAGTCGCCGGCAAGCTTGCCCGGTAAAAAACAAACACTGGCTTGAGCTTGAGTCGCCGACAGCATTAAAACCGCAAAAGTAAACAGAATAGATAAAATAGCTCGCATAGACTTAACCTTTCAGCGAAATTTCTTTATTAATTTTACCACTTTTTACTTTAATGGTCAAGTCTAAATAATTAATTAAAATTTTTTAATTTTAATTTGGCAATGTATTCTTCCACGCGAGGGTCATTCCACTTTGCAGAACCACGGATTCTGCCGATTTCTTCACCTTGTTGGTTAATCAGGACGGTGTGCGGACGTGAAAATATGCCAAAATCGCCCGCCAAACGACCGCCGTCATCGGTGTAAAAAGGCACATCAGGCGCGCCATATTTTTTTAAAAACCGTTTTTGTTCGTTGGCAGAGCGCCACTCGCCTGAAGGGGAAAGCAAAACCAAGCGTATGCCTTTGCCTGCCATGTCATTGTAAAACGTATTGAGTGTTTTGAGTTCGCGCACGCAGGGTCCGCAATCACGCGACCAAAAATGAGCCAAGACAAAATCGCCCTTAAAATCAGAAAATTTTAGGTGTTGCCCACTTTGATGCGTGAAAGCCCGAATGGGTGCTTTGCGTGGTTCATTAAAAATATTAACCCCTTCTTCCGCAAAGCTTATGCCTGTCCATAAAATGAGCCCTGCACTTAATATTTTTGTGAAAAGTTTGAACATCTCTTGTTAAAATCCTTTATTTTCCTTTGTAATTTCTGTTTCGTTCACATATAATCCATTTCAAAGCATGTTACAAGAAAAAAGGTGCATCAATGAAATATATTTGTTTTGTTTTTATCCTTGTTGGTGTTTTGGGGCTTTCCGCCTGCGGAAAAATCTCAGAGCCGTCACCTCTTGAAGGCAGCGGATATCCGCACAGTTATCCCCGTTATTAAAGGAATTTGAAAATGGTTGAAATTTCTTCTAAAGATACCATCCCTTATGTTGAGTTTGCTGATAATGCCAATGAGCGTACACCTTGCGTTTTGGTGCTTGATTGCTCGGGGTCTATGCGTGGCGAACCAATCAAACAGCTCAATGCCGGCCTGCAAGCCCTTGAAAGAGAGCTTAAAGATGATATTGATGCAAGCTCGCGCGTGCAGATCCTCATTATTAAAGCTTGCGGCAAAGATGAAGTTGTTGTGAGCGCTGATTGGGTGGATGCCATGAATTTTACGGCGCCTGTTATGGAGGCCGGCGGTTTAACGCCACTTGGCAAAGCTATGGAATTGGCGCTTAAAAAGATTGAGGCGCAAAAAACGCTTTATGATAGCTGCGGGGTGACCTCCAAACGTCCGTGGATTTTCCTTATTTCAGATGGCGAACCCACCGATTATGGTTGGGAGCAGGCCGCTGAAAAATGTCGCTTGGCACAGCAAAGCAAAAAAGTGATTATTCATGCCGTTGGAACGCAAGGGGCAAATTTGGAAAAGCTTGCAAAATTTTCGCTGATGTCGCCTAAGCGTTTGACTGGGCTTAAATTTACCGAATTTTTCCTGTGGCTTTCACGTAGTGTTTCATGTGTTTCAAAGGCAGCGCCGCATGCCGATGATTTGTTGAGGGATATTAACGACTGGAATGAAGAATAGCTCGGCTCAAATTCAGGTGGTGGCAACCAGTGTGCGCGGCGTTTGGCATGAAAACCAAAATCTGCCCTGTCAGGATTATTTTTGTCATCAGGCGCGCGGGCAAAAGCTTGTGGCGGTGGTGGCAGACGGTGCGGGCTCAGCAAAATATGGCAAAATCGGCGCAAAAATTGTGTGCGAAACACTTTGCGATGTTTTAATTAGCGGGTCGATGAAACAAATTAAGAAGCAAATTATGGCGGCGCTTGAAACGACTCGAGAAAAACTTATTTTGCATCGTTTGAATAAACAAAAATCCGAAGAAGGGCTTATTGATTTTGCCGCAACCGTTGTGGGTGCCGTGTGCCATAAACAAAGTGGCATTTTTTTCCATATCGGCGATGGGGCGGCCATGGCATTTTTGCAAAAACCCGCGGGCGGTGCGGTTATCTCTCGGCCTGAAAATGGGCATTTTTCCTGCGAGACATATTTTTATACGATGGACGATTGGAAAGATAGCTTGCGCTTTACCCCGTTTGAAAAAGCCCAAAGCCTGATGTTGATGACAGACGGTGTGACGGGCTTTGCCTTTAAAAACGGCTTTGCTTATCTTGAAAAAAAGTTTGTGGAGCCTATTGATGCTTATTTAAGTGCGGAAAAGAGCCATCAACGCGCCAGACGCGCTCTCAACAATACACTTTCTACCCAAACAGCGCGGCGTTTGAACCCTGATGATAAAACTTTGCTTTGGGCGAGGCTTAAAAAATGAGCATGTCGCAACCTTCTGTTTATAACGCCCTTTATGCCGATGGGCACTTTGAAAAAATTGTGCTTGCCGAAATGCTCCATAAGGGCGGTGCGGGTGGCAAAATTTTTGCCGTGGAAGGCAAACCCGAAAGTGTGGCTAAAGTTTTCCATGATAAAAACAAGAGCAGGAGCTATCGTCCGAAATTGGAGGCGATGCTTCAAAATCAGCCGCATATTGACCCCATTATTTACGATGATCGCCCTTTTGTGCAAATTGCCTGGCCAACGGCTATTTTAGAAGATGACGAAGGTTTTTGTGCCGGTTATCTGATGCCCCTGATTAAAACGCAAGACGCTGTTTCATTGGATCATCTCATTCAAAAAGCCGTGCGGCAGAAATTAGGGCTTTCGGAAAGCTATTCCAACCGGTTGTATGCCGCTTATAATGTGGCGTCTATGGTGGCAGCGTTGCATAAATGCGGGCACTATATTGTGGATTTAAAGCCTGCCAATGTTTCCGTTTATAAGGAAAATATGCTTGTGGCTATTTATGATTGTGATGGTTTTTCCATTAAGGGTGAAAAAGGGCGGTATCCTGCTGAGTATGTGAGCGAAGAATATATCTACCCTGAGGGTATGGCGCAAGATTGTGCAGAAATGGGCGAAGAACAAGATAAATTTGCCCTTGCCGTGATTATTTTTAAGTTGCTGAATAACGGTATTCATCCATTTTCGGGCGTTTTACGTAAGCACGATGAAGTGGAACCGTTGCCTATCCAACAGCGAATCGAGAATTATCATTATGCGTATGGTATGTGGCCTGATGCTTATCAGGCGCCGCATCCTTACAGTATGCACGCTTATTTTGATAAAAAGACACTTGCGCTTTTTGACCGCGCATTCTTAAAAGATCAGGAGCGTCCGACCGCCAAAGAATGGCAGTTGCACTTAGAGGGTCTGTTTCGGAATTTGAAAGTTTGTAAGAAAAATCCGGATCATGTGTATTTTACCGCTAAAGGTTGCGGACTTTGCGCCATTGAAGAAAAGTTTGAGCGTAAACTGGTTGCTGTTAAAGAAGAAAAAGAAAGCCCCGCCAAAGTGCGTGGAATGCCGCTTAAAGAAATCAGCAATGAGGAAAATCAGCGTAAAAGGCGCCAAAGGCAACGCCAATTTATTAAGCTTCATAAAATTGCGCTTGTCGGTATGGTGTTTTATCTTCTGTTTTGGAGCAGTATCAGCTTTTTGTTGCTTCCGTTTAAATCATGGTTAACGGCAGGGGGTGTGAGCGTGCAACTTTTGGTTCTTTTTGTGCTTTCCTGCGGGATTTATGCTCTTGGTGCCAAATTGCAGAAAAAATTGCCGCTTTTGCAACAGCCTTGGCTTATGAATATGCTTGAGATTTATGCCCTTGCCAATTTGCTTGCCGCATTTATTTTGCTTAACGGGCTTTCTTTTAAAAGTTTTGAACTGACACTCTAAATTTTTTTAAGGCGTGAAATCGGCTTAAACAGGCTATAGTTTCTTTGAAGAAACTATGTGATTTTGAAGTGCGTACTTTTCTTTTCAATCAAAAAGATTATATTTAAGAAAAATTTTGAAAAAAAAGAGGATCCTTCATTGAAAAAGTTAAATTCTATCATCTTATCAGGTAAAGAGGTTTTGCCCCTTGTTGAAGGCGGCAAAGGGATAAACGCCAGTAACGGACGCAGCGCCGGCGCTTGGGCTCATGAAAACTGCGTGGGTACGTTTTCAGGCGTAAGCCCTGATGCGCTTGATAATCAAGGGCATGTCATTTTGGAGCATTTTACCAAGCGAATCCGCACCGAACGTCATGCAGAAATGGTGGAATATGCTGTTCAGGGCGGTATTGACCAAGCTAAGCTTGCGTATGAAATTAGTGGTGGTAAAGGGCGCATTCATATGAATATGCTTTGGGAAATGGCTGATTCCGAACAGATGATTGAACGCATTTTACAAGGCGCCAAAGGACTTATTCATGGTGTGACATGTGGGGCAGGGTTGCCGTATCATTTGGGCGAATTGGCTTCAAAATACGGCGTGTATTACTATCCGATTATCTCTTCCGCGCGCGCTTTTCAGATTTTGTGGAAAAGGGCATATTCTAAATGCGCTGAGTTTTTGGGTGGTGTTGTGTATGAAGATCCGTGGCTTGCCGGCGGGCATAATGGGCTTTCCAATGCTGAAAATCCGGCTCAGCCTGAGCCGCCGTATAACCGCTTGGTGGAATTAAGGCGTGTGATGCGCGCTTTGGGACTTGAGAAAACGCCGATTATTATTGCCGGTGGTGTTTGGAAATTAAGCGATTGGGAAGATTATATTGATAACCCCGAGTTGGGCGATGTGGCGTTTCAGTTCGGTACGCGCCCGATGATTACGCAAGAAAGCCCGATTAGTGACGCGTGGAAAAATTTGATGCTCCACCTTAAAAAAGGCGATGTCATTTTGCAAAAATTCAGCCCGACTGGTTTTTTCTCGTCCGCGATTAAAAACTCTTTCTTGGAGCGTTTGATTGAACGCCAAAAAGGCGAAGTTGCTTTTGAAAACGAGCCTTCGGAAACGTTTTCGCACGCGTTTGAAATGAATGCGAATCGAACCATTTATATTAAGCCCGAAGATGTTCAAAAAGCCGAGCGTCAAATAAATGAGGGCTTTAGCGTTGTTCAGGAAACGCCTGATCAGACCGTGGTGTTTTTAACGCCTGAAGAATGGCAGAAAATGAAAAAAGATCGCGCGGAGTGCGTGGGCTGCCTTTCGGCTTGCCAATTTTCAACGTGGTCGCGCGCCAACGGCACCACGGGGAAGCTTCCTGATCCGCGCACCTATTGCATTCACAAAACACTTTATGAGGTTGGGCACGGCGGCAGTATTAAAGATCATTTGTTGTTTGCTGGACATCAAGTGTATCGGTTTGCAACGGATCCATTATATCGTAACGGGATCCCGACGGTTAAAGAACTGATTGAAAAAATCAGGCAGGGCGACTGATTAAAGCCATTTCAAAAGCGCGAATCCGCCAATAAGCAAAATCAAAAAGAGAATCGAGAGCCAACCCAAGTTTTTCTCGATAAATGTTTTCATGGGCGCGCCGTATTTTTTCAAAAGCCACGCAATTAAATAAAACCTGATGCCGCGCGCTAAAACAGAGGCAATGGTAAATACCGCCAAGTTTAAATGTACCGCGCCACTTGCAATGGTGATGATTTTGTATGGGAAAGGTGTGATGCCCGCGCCAAAAACAATCCATGCGCCGTATTGATGATAATAACCCTCAAAGGTTTTGAATTTTTCTAAATAGCCGTAAAAATTAAGGAGTGGTTCGGCAATGAGGTCAAACAAATAAACGCCAATAAAATAACCGAAGAAACCGCCCAATACGCTTGCTACCGTACATAAAAGCGCTAATCGCCACGCTTTTGACGGCGCTGCCAAAACCATAGGAATCAGCATAATATCAGGCGGAATCGGGAAAAAAGAGCTTTCGGCAAATGAGACCGCAAACAAAAACCATAAGGCATAACGATGCCTTGAAGCCTTGAGCATGGCGTTATAAGTTTTTTCCAATATGGCGCGAATCGAGAGCATTTATTTTTTGACTTGCGTTGCCGGAACAATTTTGAGGTTGCGCGTCATTTCCAAAAATTTTTCAGTGCGTTGTTTTTTGATTTCATCACTTGATAAGGTGGCAAAATCTGCTAAACGGCGGCGCAAAACTTTGCGCAGGTTCTCGAAAACGGCTTCCGGCTTGCGATGCGCGCCACCTAAAGGCTCGGGGATAATTTCATCAATCACGTCAAAATTTTTCAAATCTTGCGCGGTTAATTTTAAAACTTCCGTTGCTTCTTTGGTTTTATCGCCAGAACGCCACAAAATGGAGGCGCACCCTTCGGGAGATATAACCGAATATATGGCATGCTCCAACATCAAAACAACGTTGGCCGCTGCAATGGCAATGGCACCACCGGAGCCACCCTCACCAATGACGGTGGCAATGAGCGGACTTTTGATTTGAAGGCATTTTTCAATAGAGGAGGCAATCGCTTCTGCCTGACCACGCTCTTCGGCATCAATGCCGGGGTAAGCGCCTGCCGTGTCCACAAATGTTAAAACAGGCATGTTCATGCGGTCGGCTAAATCCATAATGCGTTGCGCCTTGCGGTAACCTTCAGGCTTTGCCATGCCGAAATTGTGCTTCATACGTGTTTCCAAATCATGCCCTTTTTCCTGACCAATCACGGCGACAGGCACGCCTTCAAAGCTACCAATGCCCGTGATCATGGCTTCATCATCAGCAAAAAACCTATCGCCTGAAAGCATTACGAAATTATCAATCAGCGCCTTAATGTAATCAAGGCAATGCGGGCGGTTCGGGTGGCGCGCAATCTGTGCTTTTTGCCACGGCGTTAAATTTTGATACGCCTGATTTAAAGAACGCGTAAGCTTGGCTTGAAGGCGGCGTATTTCCTTGGAAATATCCATATCTTCATCTTTAGCGAGCACTTTCAAATGCTCAATTTTTTCTTCAATTTCAACAATGCTTTTTTCAAAATCAAGCACTGCCTGATCAGACTCGGGAGTCATCTTTTTCCTCGTTTTTTGTTACTCTTGCCTTTTTCATAACATTTTTTTTTGAAAAATTCATCTGCTATTTTCGCTCTTGTTGATTTTTCTTTTTATATCAGGCTGATTTTCGTTGAAAACGGGGCAAATTCGGCATAGGATAAGTTAAATTTATCAAAAAGGAGCAAATTCAATGTATATGTCGGCATTGTTTTTTTCAGTGTTTTCAACGACTGTTTGGCTTGTTTATGTTTTTAATTTTCTTTCTCAACAGTTGGGCGAAAAAGCGCTTTCGTCACTTGAAATGCCAGATTTTATTATTTATACGGCGCTTGTTTTTGTTCCCGTGTGGATTATTTGGCACATCTATAGCGTTGTGATGCGCGTTTCTTATGAACGGGAAAAAACAGCACAACAAAACAGGCTTTTGGGGCAAGTTAAGAAAAATATTGATTATACAGATCTTACTGTCCGGCTGATGCTTGAGGCGCAAAAAGAAATTAAAGACGGTTTTGTTATTCAGAAATTTGATGTTTTTGTGGCGGATTTGAATGAGCTTTTGGCTGAAATTGCTCAAAATTCGAATGCCGCGTCAAGCCTTGAAACAGAACAACTCTGGAAACGTGTTAAAAACGGCGAGCGTTGGGTTATTGGAAAATCTTTTTTGGAAGCAGCTCAAGCGGCGCCTGATTTTGCCGTTTATCTCGCGCAAAAAGCTGCCAAAGATTCCATTTTCAAAGGCACGTTGCAAGAATTTTGCAATCGGTACCAAAATTTGTGCTCGCTTTTGGAAAAGCATGATAAAGAGCGCGTGTTTCTCCACATTTTGGAAACAGGTGTGATGGGCAAGGTTTATGCCATTTTAGCACCTGTTGCGGAAGCAGAAGGCATAGTGTCGCGCGTGGAACAGCCTGTTCAAGAAATCAGGTTTGAGGCTTCGCTTAATGAACCGGCGCCGGCGGTTGAGGATGAAGACGAAAACTTTTTTTCCAAGTTGCGTGAAAAAATGGAAATACCAGAAGAAACTGTTACGACAGATCAAGCAGAGGCTTATCAGCCACGGCTTGATGTCTCTCTAACGGGGGAAGATACTCGCGCTGAAGAAAAAAATACGCGTGAGGAAAAACAGATTGCTTATCCGTTTGGTGGTTGGATGAACGAAGATGATTCGCAAAAATAAATTTTATTTATCTTTTTTTGTTGCGTTCTTTTTTTCCTTTGCCGCTTCTGCTACGCCTTATCTTTCGCTTTATGGGAGCCCGAAGTATAAGGCGGGTTTTACAAGTTTTGCTTATGTCAACCCCGATGCGCCCAAAGGTGGGCGGTTGGTTATTCCCGAATATGGCGGGTTTGATAACTTTAACCCTTATATTTTTAAGGGGGCGGCGTCAGGAACAATTGCCGAGCTTATTTGGGACAGCTTGGCCGTGACATCTACCGATGATGTGGGGACGGTTTATCCGCTGATTGCAAAAGATTTTGATTTTGATGCTCAAAATGAAACACTTACTTTAAAGCTTGATGAACGCGCTCGCTTTGCTGATGGCTCGCCCGTGACAGCTGATGATGTTATCTTTAGCTTTAACGTTTTGCTTGAAAAGGGCGCGCCGATTTATAAGGTTTATTATGCCGATGTCGAGCGTGTTGAAAAAATAAGTCCGCACGCGGTGAAATTTCATTTTAGGAAAGGTGCGCAAAACAAGGAACTTCCCCTGATTGTGACACAAATTAAAGTTTTTTCACAAAAGGATTGGGAAGGGCTTGATTTTTCAAAGCCCAGTCTTCGGGTGCCACTTGGCAACGGTCCGTATCGGATTAAGGATTTTCAGGCAGGCAAGTTTGTTGTTTTGGAACGCAACCCTAATTATTGGGCAAAAGATTTACCCTCGCGCCGTGGCTTTTTTAATTTTGATGAAATTCGGATTGACTGGTATCAGGATACAACCGTCACGCTTCAAGCGCTGTTTGCGGGCAATATTGATGCGCGGGAAGAATATATTGCCAAAATATGGGCAACAGGCTATGATAATGAGCTTGTTGCGAGAGGTGATGTTGTTCAGAAAAGCTTTGAACATCAGGAACCGGCGGTTTTGCAATTTTTTGCCTTTAACTTGAGGCGTCCGCCGTTTCAGGACAAGCGCGTGCGGCAAGCCATCAATTTGGCGTTTAACTTTGACTTTGCCAATGAGAAACTTTTTTATAAGCAATATCAGCGTTTGTATAGCTATTTTACCAATACGGGTATGGAGGCGACAGGGTTGCCGCAAGGGTTGGAAAAACGGATTTTGGAAAAATTCCGCCCGCAAATTGATGCTGATGTTTTTGAAAAGCCTTTTACGCTCCCTGATCATTCTACCCCGCAAAAAGTGCGCGAAAATCTGCGCACGGCTGTGAAGCTTTTGCAAGAGGCGGGGTACGATTTTGTTGATGGCAAAATGGTTTTCCTTGAAACGAAAGAACCTTTGGAGATTGAGGTTTTGAGCAATTCTGCCAATGGCTCCACTTTTACGCGCGTGATGTTGCCCTTTATTGCCAACCTCAAAAAAATCGGGATAAAAGCGACTTTTCGAAATTTGGAAGTCAATGTGTTTAAAAACCGTATGGATCAGTTTGACTATGATATGGCGATTATGTCATACCGCATGAGCAGTCTGCCCGGCAATGAGCTGAAAGAAATGTTTGGGAGCCCCGCCGCCGATGTGAAGGGAAGTTATAATATTATGGGCATTCAAAACGAGGTTGTCGATGCCCTGATAGAAGGCATTGTCCGCGCGCAAACAAGAGATGTATATGAGGCGTATGTACGCGCGCTTGATCGGGTGCTTTTGAGCGAAAATTATCTGATTTTTCAATGGTATTCGCCTTATCATCGGGTGGGGTATCGCAACCGTTTTGGGATGCCGGAAACCAATTTGAAAGTGGGCTTTCAGCCGCTTTCGTGGTGGGATAAAACTTTGGAGGAATAATGCAGAAATATATTTTACAACGCTTGCTTCTTATCCCGCTTACGCTTTTAGGGATTTTGACGGTTAATTTTTGCATTATCCAACTTGCCCCTGGTGGACCTGTGGAATATGTGCTTGCTAAATATCAAGGGATGAATGTGGATAGCAAGGCGCAGTTTTCTGCCACACCGAGCGCTATGCAAAAATCCAAAAACAATGCTTATCAGGGGGCGCGGGGTGTGCCGGAAGATTTGGTGAAAGATTTGGAAAAGCAATTCGGCTTTGACAAACCTTTGCCGCAACGCTTTTTGAAAATGGTTAAAGATTACGCGTTGTTCGACTTTGGTAAAAGCTACTATCAGGATAAAACTGTTGGCGCGCTTATTCTAGAGCGTATGCCGGTTTCGGTTTCGCTCGGGCTGTGGTCAACGCTCCTGATTTATCTGATTGCCATTCCGCTTGGCATTAAAAAGGCGTTAAAAGACGGGAGCCGTTTTGATGTTTTGACCTCTTTTGCCGTTATTTTTGGTTCGGCGGTGCCGGTGTTTTTGCTAGCGGTGTTTTTGATTGTCTTTTTTGCCGGCGGGGTTTATTTCCAATGGTTTCCGTTGCGCGGGTTGACATCGGATAATTTTGCGGATTTGAGCCTGATGCACAAAATCGGGGATTATTTTCATCATATTGCGTTGCCTGTTTTTTCTATGACGGTTGGTGGTTTTGCCACCTTGACGATGCTGACCAAAAACTCGTTTTCCGATGAGCTCAATAAGCCCTATGTTTTGACAGCGCGCGCCAAAGGTTTGAGCGAAAACCGCATTTTATACGGGCATGTTTTCAGGAATGCGATGATGATTGTGATTGCGGGTTTTCCTTCGCTTTTGATTAAAATGCTCTTTACGGGCGCACTCCTGATTGAGGTTGTGTTTTCACTCAACGGTTTAGGGCTTTTGGGGTATGACGCCATTATGACGCGTGATTATCCGGTTATTTTCGGCACGCTTTATATTTTTGCGCTCATTGGGCTTGTGCTTAAACTTGTGAGCGATTTAACCTATGCGCTTGTGGATCCGCGTGTTAATTTTGAAAAAATTTAGAGCTCTTCAATCATCTTTGCAGCATCAACGGCGGCGTTTAACGTGCCTTTGGGCTTGAAGTTAAACAAGCGCTCTTTTAATGCCGCAGCATAGCCATTTTTAAACAGCGATGCCACAAAACGGATGTGCTTTCGTGTGAGCCAATGTCTGCCCGTGAAGATAAACACAGGCTTGCCACTGCCGCAGGCTTCACTGCACATGGAAACGGAATCACCGGTAACAATGATTTTGTCGGCGCATGCTAAATAGCCCAAATAAGGGTTTTCATCTTTAGCGCCCCATAAAAAAGTGTGTGCGGGAATGCCTTGCAAAACTTTCATGATGACGGCTTCAGCTTTGGTGCCTGTGCGCCTGGAGGTGGTAATTAAGAGCGAACCGCCCGATTTCTCAACCAACTGTCGGGCAGAGCGTGCCAGATTTTTGGCATTTTCCAAGGAAAAAGCCTTGCCTTTGATGGCACCACCGATAATGAGCGCTGTATAAGGTTTTGGCAGATTTTGAAAGACAGGCGCCCATTTTTCTTGCGCTTCTGCTAACGTTTCCGGCGTGGTTCGATGCGGGCTGCCGACAATGTAACGAATGTTGGGGTAATATTTTTTGTTTTTATCGTGCTCAGGCACAATGGCAAGTGTAAACTCGCGCAAGCCTGTGCGCCCAGGGTACATCAGCTGAATGAGCTTTGTTTTGAAACTTTGTTTTTTAATGTAACGCGCCACGGGAACCGTGCGGCGGCTTGTTGATAAAACTAAGTCAGGCCAAGGTTGAATAATGCTTTTTTTGCTCTCAGGCGTTAAGCCGATGAGTGTTTTGCCACGCACAAAGTTAGGCAAACCGGAAAACTTTGTGTAATCAAGCTTTTTTTCAACAATCTCAAACTTTTCGGTATTGAGTTGCTTTATGACGCCTCGCGCCTGACCAACGCTTCCCGTGCGGCTATCCAACAAAACCCAAAGTGTTTTTTTCATCAAAATGTTCTTTCTAAAATTAAAAAACGTATTATACTATAGCGGTAAAAAAATAAATTCGTCAAGGAGAAAGCTATGCGATTAATGCTTGTTACGGTCTTTTTGGTATGTATAAATGCCACTAGTGCTATGGCACAATTTGCCGCACAAAAAGATGCGGCATATCTTGCCACACTTAAAGTGGTGACAGATTATAAGATAAATGATGAAGAAGTTGTGCGAGATATGGAAAAGTTGCGCCAAAATGAAAAATTTAATCAAGATCTCCAAAGAATGCTTGCTAAGCTTACGAACAGCCGTACAAAAACAGGCAAAAATCGCCGTATTTATCAAATTTTGCAACGGGCGGGCAAAGAAATTTATGATGAGCTTTATCGTTAATTAAATTTTTAAGGTTCATCAGTTAGAATATGTGCAGATTTTTAACGGAGAACAATCATGAAAAAAATTTTGGTTTTATGTCTTTTATGTGTTTTGACAGTGGGGTGCCGGACGTATCATTCGGGGCCGTTGTTTCCGGATAACGACTCGAACTCTCAGCCTGTGCGTGTTGAAGCTTCTGAAAATACGGTTGCTCGGCGTGTTCAAGTCTCTGAAAATACAGTCGGTGGGGCGGCCATGCGTGTTGGGGTGAGTACAAAAGCGCGCGGTGAAGATTATGTGACATATGAGTACGCTAATGTCCGCGTTGATGCGCTTTTGCCGATGGCTCAAAAATATTGCGCCGATAAAAATGAAACATGGCAAGCCGTCTTGCGCGAGATTGTGTTGTATCGTAACAATATGCGGCGTGCCACATTTGATTGCCGCGGTCTTGCAAACGCCAATTAAACGCCCTATATCAACCTTTAATAAGAAAGGTTTTTAAAAGGCTTAAGATGAATAAGAATCTATATGATGTTTTAGGTATATCCCGTTCGGCAACCGATGCGGAGGTGAAATCTGCGTATCGGAAGCTTGCGCGCAAATATCATCCTGATCTGAACAAAGATGATAAAAACGCTGCCGAAAAATTTAAAGAAGTTTCATGTGCTTATGAAATTTTGGGCGATAAAGAAAAACGCCAAAAATATGATAACAACGAAATAGATGCCGAGGGCAAACCAACAGGGTTTGGCGCCGGTTTTGGGCAGGGCGGTTTTGAAGGAAATCCATTTGGGGGCGGGACATACCGAACTTATACAAGTACGGGCGGCAATCCGTTTGGTGATGGCGGCGGGTTTGATTTTTCCTCGCTCTTTGGGGATGATATTATGTCACAATTTACAGGTGGCAGGCGTTCTGGAGGCGGGTTTGGGTTTCATGCTCCGCAAAAAGGTCAAGATGCCGCCTACACAATGGATGTCGGCTTTTTGGAAGCTGCGACAGGGGCCGAAAAAAGTATTAATCTAAATGGTAAAAACATTCAGGTTAAAATTCCGGCAGGAACAACAGACGGGCAGACTTTGCGCTTAAAGGGGTTGGGGTATGCCGGCGTGCAGGGCGGTGCTAATGGCGATGCGCTTATTACTGTTAAAGTTGGCACACACCCTTATTTTAAAACCGAAGGTAAAAATGTGCTTTTGGATTTGCCCATCAGCATTAAAGAAGCCGTGATGGGGGCTAAAATCACGGTGCCGACACTCACGGGCAAAGTTAAGGTGAGTGTGCCGCCATATTCTTCTAGCGGCGAAAAGCTCCGTTTGAAAGGCAAGGGCATTGTGCAGGGCAAAACAAGCGGCGATGAAATTATTACACTTAAAATTATGGCGCCCCAAAAACAAGATAAGGCTTTGGAAGAGGCTTTAAGTCATGTTACGGATACCGCCGTCAGGACCTTTTGATGAAACTTGAAAACTTAAAAGATTTTGAATGGTATAATGAGCCGGAAAATGTGTTTTTCCGCGGTGAGGAAATGCGCCTGATTGCCACAGAGCAAACGGATTTTTGGCAAAACTCGGCGCATGATGTGCATATAGATAACGGGCATTTCTTTTATAAAAAATCAGATCAAAATTTTACTTTAGATGTTTGTTGGAATTTTCAAAATGCTGATAAATTTTCACAATGCGGGTTGATGTTGCGCCTTGATGCTGCTAACTGGTTTAAGGTTTCGCTGATGTATAACGAATCGAGCGCGGTGGAAATAGGCTCTTGTTTAACGGTGTGCGGAAACTCTGATTGGGCAAATGTTCCGCTTGAAAGGGATGTTCATCAAATGTGGTATCGGCTTTTGCGTAAAGGGTCTGACTATGTGGCGTTTTATAGCATTGATGGGAAGCACTTTATCAAGCTTCGGCAGTTTATTTTGAAAGCTTTGGAAATTAAGGCGGGCGCTTACCTTGCTTCGCCACAAAGAGCAGACTTTGAAGCCGTCTTAAATGATGTGAATTTTTACTGATTTTTTTCAAAAAACACTTGCAATCGGTCGAAAAATTTTTTATACATACCGCAGGTATGTAACTGAAGGACTTTTTCATGAGAAGAACAAAAGAAGAAGCTGAAGAAACGCGTCTTGCTATTTTGCAATCCGCGCTCAATACGTTTTGCGAAAAGGGGTATTCCAAAACCACTTTTGAAGAAATTGCTAAGCGTATTAACCTGACTAAAGGTGCTGTTTATTGGCATTTTCGCAACAAGCCGGACCTTTTGGCAGCCTTAATTGAAGATTATTCCAAACGGCAGCTTGCGTTTTTAAGTTCGAAATTAAACGGGCTGAAAGCCGAATGTTTTAATGATATTTTAAACCATTTCCTTTATCGTTTAGAATTCATCATGAGCAGTGAAAGCAACCGAAAGATCGCTTTCTTTTTAACCTGCCAGATGGAATGGTCGGAAGGGGTTATTCAAAAGATTGTTCCGCAAGTTGGCGAAAACGTGAACTATTGGATTGAAATTTTGAAAGATAACCTTGCCGATTTGCAAAAGAGAGGTGTAATCTCTGAAAGAATCGATGCCGAAAGGTTGGCACATATTATTACTAACCTCTGGGTCGGGACTTTAGGCGGCTTTTATGCCCACCGTTGCGGGGCGGATCTGCCGGAAATTTTGAAACAAAATTTTGATATTATTTTTAACGGAATTAAAGTGGAAAGGACAGAAGAAAATGCGCGTGAGCACTCCTAGTAAAAAGTTGATTTTGAAACGCTTGGCAATCTTTTTGCTTTGCGTTGGCTTGGGTTGGTATTTAAAAGGCAGAATGACACCAAACGGTGCCGGTATGGGTGCCGGGGGCGGTTTGCCTTATGTTTTGGTGCAAGCTGTGGAATCTAAAGAAGCGGCGCAGGCTAAAAACCATATTGCGCACGTGGAAGCCATTAACAGCGTGGATTTGCTCTCGCAAGTTAGCGGTACCGTTGATGAGGTTCTGTTTAAGGAAGGTAGCTTTGTGAAAGAAGGCGATGTCTTGTTTGTGATTGATCCTGACAGGTATAAAGCCACTCTTGATTTGCGCGAGGCTGAGCTTGCGAGTGCCAAAGCTAATTTGACGGAAGCCGAACGTAATTATAACCGCCAAATTAAGTTAAGCAAACAAAATATTGCTTCAAAAGCCACGTTTGATGCCGCGGAAAGCACGTTTTTACGCGCAAAAGCCGCTGTGAAACAAGCCGAAGCAAACTTGGATTTGGCTAAAATTGATATGGAATATACCAAAGTGAAGGCGCCAATTTCAGGTTATATCGGCAAAGCGCTTGTGACCAAAGGCAACTATGCCACCGCCACGGCGCAGGTTTTGGCACGCATTGTTCAGGTGAGCCCCGTTCGCATTACATTTTCATTGACGGATAAAGAGTTTTTGCTCTTGAAAAAACAATATGAAGGTGGCGATGGCGAAGTGATGAAAGCTAAAATTACTTTACCTGACGGCACGTTTATGGTTGAAGATTTTGCTTCACGTTTTGTGGATAATGAAGTGAGCACCCAAACGGCTACCGTTTCCATCTACAGCGATTTTGCCAATACGGATGAAAAGCTTTTGCCCGGTAACTATGTGCAGATTGCCCTTGTTAAAGAAAATCCGGAAATGAGCGTGATGATCCCGCAAGCCTCTTTGGCTCAGGATGAACACGGCTTTTATACCTTTGTGGTGCTTGATGATGATACGGTTGAAGAGCGCCGCTTGGTTTTGGGTGATACGGTTGGCTCGCAACAGGTTGTTTTGGAAGGGCTTAAAGAAGGCGAAAAGGTCATTATTCAGGGCTTACAGCGCGTTCAAAACGGCATTAAGGTCCGTGCGGCTCTTATTCAGCCGAAATAAGAAAGGAGCATTTGAGCTATGTTTTCAAAGTTTTTTATTGAGCGTCCGCGCTTTGCAATCGTGATTGCTATTGTGATGACGCTTGCGGGCATTATCTCTATCTTTTCTTTGCCCATTTCGCTTTATCCGCAAATTACGCCGCCGGAAGTGAATGTTTCCGCTAACTACATTGGCGCAAGTGCGGAAGTGGTGGCGAATACGGTCGGTATTCCGATTGAACAACAGGTCAACGGCGTGGAAGATATGCTTTACATGAGCTCCACATCTGCAAACTCCGGCGCATACAGCCTTTCCATCAGTTTTGAAGTGGGCACGGATCCGGATATGGCGCAAGTGAAGGTTCAAAACCGCGTGCAGCAGGCCATGAGTAAACTTCCGACCGATGTGCAGCGTAATGGTGTGAATGTGCGCCGCAGATCTTCGGATATTCTGGGCTTTTTGAATGTCCGTTCGCCAAACGGTACGCATGACGAGCAGTTTTTGAGTAACTATGTGGAAAACAACATCAAAAATAACTTAAGCCGTGTTTATGGTGTGGGTGATGTGAGTGTGCACGCCGCGCCTTTGGCAATGCGTGTGTGGCTTGATGCGGATAAAATTACGGCTTTGAATATCCCGATTTCAACTGTTCGGAGTGTGATTGAGAGCCAAAACTTTCAACCGTCTTTGGGGCAAGTGGGCTCCATGCCCGGTGATGGCGATCAGCAAATGGTTTATACGCTCCAAACACAAGGTCGGTTAAATGAAGCCTCGGACTTTGAAAACATTATTGTCCGCACGGAACAAGATGGCGGTTTGGTGCGCTTAAAAGATATTGCGCGTGTGGAAATCGGCTCTGAAAACTATATTTTCAAGGGTACGCGAGACGGTCAACCCTCCATTGCTATATCCTTAAACACACTTTCGGGCGCAAATGCTATTCAGGCTATGAAAGCGGTGCGCGCTGAGCTTGACAGACTTTCAAAATTCTATCCTGAAGATTTTGAAATTAATGTGTTCTACGATGCCACGGATTACATTCAAGCCTCCATTGAAGAAGTGGTTTGGACGCTTTTGTTAACCTTTGTGTTGGTGGTGGCGGTGTGCTATATCTTTTTGCAAGATTGGCGCTCAACCTTGGTGCCGTCCATTACCATTCCGGTTTCATTGTTTGCAACTTTTGCTGTGATGTTGGCATTAGGCTATAGCTTGAATATTTTAACCTTGTTCGGTTTGGTCTTGGCTATCGGCTTGGTGGTGGATGACGCTATTGTGGTGGTGGAACGTGTTTTGACCTTGATGGAACAAGATAAGTTACCGCCAAAAGCTGCGGCAATTCGCACCATGGAAGAAGTTTCAAGCCCGATTGTTGCCACAACGTTGGTGCTTTTGGCCATTTTTGTGCCGATTGCGTTTTTGGGTGGTATTACAGGTAAGATTTATCAGCAATTTGCTATTTCCATTTCATTTGCCGTGGTGTTCTCCGCGATTAACGCCTTAACACTTTCACCGGCTTTGTGTGCAACCATTTTGCGTCCGTTAAAGCCTGCTGAACATGGTCCGTTGATGTGGTTTAACAAGGTTGTTGATCGGGCGCGTAACCGCTATTTGGCGATTGTGGGTTACATTGGGCGGAAAGTGACGGTCATTGCGCTTTTGCTTGGGCTTCTTTTGTTCTTTAACTGGGTGATGTTGCAGTTAAGTCACACTACCTTTATTCCGGCAGAAGATCAGGGCGTGATTTTAACGAACATCCAACTTCCCGAAGGTGCCACACAACCGCGTACCAAGAAAGTGATGGATGAAATTTTGCCCTTGATTATGGAAGAAAAAAGCGTTTCTGCCGTTCAGCAGATTATGGGCTTTAGTATGCTTTCCGGACAAGGCGAAAATGTGGCGATCAATATTTTGCGCTTAAAACCTTGGGCTGAACGTACGGAAGCTTCTGAATATTCTACCACGATTTTAAACCGAATTAAGGCGAAGTTTGATACCATTCCAGACGCCTCTATTAACCTGTTTGAATTCCCCGCCATTCCGGGGCTTGGCACAACAGGCGGTATGGATTTCAGGTTGCAGTCGTTGGATAGTACAGATCCGAAAAAACTTGAAGCTACGCTTAAGAGCTTTTTGGGCAGACTTAACCAACTGCCGGAAGTGATGTATGCGTTCTCAACTTATACTGCGGAAACACCGCATGCATATATTGATATCAACAAGGAAAAAGCCGAAGTGATGCAGGTGAGTATCAGCAGTATTTATACTGTTTTGCAAAACTACTTGGGCTCGGGCTATATTAATGATATTAACATCGGTACGCAGGTTAACAAGGTGATGATTCAGGCTGACTGGCCGTATCGTAAGGATATTGAAAGCATTAAAAAACTCTATGTCCAAAGCGCTAAGGGCGAGATGGTGCCTTTGGGGAGCTTGGTGGATATTCGTACTGTGCAGGCGCCGCGGAGTATGGAGCGTTATAACCAGTATCCGTCCGCAACTATTACGGCAATGGCCGCTCCGGGCATTTCCAGTGGACAAGCGATGCAGGCGATTGAAGAGTTGGCGCAAAAAACGCTGCCCGCCGGGTATAGCTACGAGTGGTCAGGCATGAGCTTGCAAGAACGGCGCAACCAAGGGCAGGTCGGGTTCCTGATTGCCTTGGCGGTATTGTTTGGCTATCTGTTCTTGGTGGCGCAATACGAAAGTTGGATGCTCCCGATTTCCGTTTTGACATCTGTGACAGTTGCTATGTTAGGTGCCTTTATCGGTATCTTTATCTGCGGACAACCGCTCAGTATTTATGCTCAATTAGGCTTGATTTTGCTGATTGGTTTGGCAAGCAAAAACGCCATTCTGATTGTGGAATTTGCCCGTGATGAGCGCGCAAAAGGAACGTCTATTGAAAAATCGGCGGTGGTGGGTACGCGTGAGCGGTTCCGTGCCGTGTTGATGACTGCGTTTACCTTCATCTTGGGCGTGTTCCCGCTGATTGTGGCAACAGGTGCCGGCGCGGGTAGCCGCGTGGCTATCGGTGTGCCGGTGTTCTATGGCATGTTGCTTGGAACCGCCGGTGGCTTGGTTGTTATTCCGCTTCTGTACATCTTGGTGCAAACGATGACGGAAAATAAAGGTCATCTGAAACCTCAAACGGAAGATAAGCCGAAAAAGAAATAAATCATAAAAAAGCCGGTGTTGCCGCAAAGCATACCGGCTTTTTTAATGAAGCGTTTGTTCTTGGTGCGTCTCATTTAAAAGTGTTTGCAGCTCTTCAGCCGTGAGCTCGGAAGTTTTGAAATTTTTAAGATGTAAAGTGTTTTGCAAGTTTTTAGGCGCTTCTACATTCATGAAAATTTGCGGGCATTTGTCATGGCATAAATTTTGGTACACTTCTTTCCAAAAAGTATCATCTGTTTCAAAATTTTGTGGGATGTTCATAATGACAATGTCGGGGTGAACCGTGTTAGCGTATTTCAAAAAACGATAAATGTTATCTGTGCCGAAAGCAAAAAAGCCTTGCGCTTGAAAATCTGACGCAAAATTTTGCAGTGTTTGCGCGTTTTGCTCGTAAATGAAAATTTTGCCCAGTTGTGCCATTTTATCCTCTTGTGTTTGGGTTTTAATATAGGCACTTAAAAAAGCTTTTGAAGTCTAGCTGTTCTTTTGTTTAAGATAAGCTTCCAATGTGTTTTGCAAAAGCATGGCGACCGTCATCGGTCCTACGCCGCCGGGAACAGGCGTGATGAAGGAAGCAACCTCTTTGGCAGGCTCAAAATCAACATCACCTGTGAGCTTGTTTTCAACGCGGTTGATGCCAACATCCATGACAATAGCACCTTTTTTAAGCCACGATGCTTTGACCATTTTGGGGCGTCCGCAGGCTGCTACAACAATATCGGCATTTTGAACAAGTGCGGGCAGGTTTTGTGTTTTGGAATGCGCGATTGTCACCGTGCAATTTTTATTTAAAAGCATTTGCGCCACAGGCTTGCCGACAATTTGCGAACGCCCAATCACAAGCGCGTTTTTGCCTTCAAGCTCAACGCCCGTTTCTCTTAAGAGCGTCATCACCCCGCGCGCGGTTGCCGGTGCAAAAGCAGCAGGGTTGTTGTTTTGCAAAAGACCGGCATTTAAGGGATGAAAACCGTCCACGTCTTTTAATGGGTCAACCGTTTCCAACAATTCCTGCGTCGGTAAATGAGCGGGCAGGGGAAGCTGAATGATGATGCCGTGAATGTGCGAATCGAGATTTAAGCTTTGAATTTTTTCTTTCAGTGTTTTAGCAGACACATTTTCCTCAAATTCCAAAAGCTCTGCCTGTAGCCCCGCTTTTTGTGCCGCCGAGCACTTATTGCGCACATAAATGCGCGATGCTTCGTTATGACCGACCAAAATGATGGCAAGTGTTGGCTTTTCTTGAAGCTTTTCTGTCTGTTTTTTGATGTTTTCTATGATGCTTGCCGCAATTTCTTTGCCATTTAAAACAACGCTCATTTTACGTTCTCCCATAGCTTTTCAAGTTTTTCATCTAAATCCGCATTTGTGCTGATCTCAATTTTTTTATATCTGTCTGTTTCGCCTGATGTGATTTCAAAGTTTGTTTTTGCCACCGAAAGAAGCTTTGCCAAAAACATCAAAAGTGCTTTGTTTGCTTTGCCTTTTTCAGGGATGGCTGTGACGTTAATCTTAATGCAATCTTCGCCTTCAGGCGTTTGAGCGCGCCCAGAAACTTTAGTTAAAGAAGAGTTAGGCATGAGCCTAACTCTTAAAATGTATCCGTTTGTCTTTTTTTGAAAAAACATATAAGTTTACATCATCATTTCTTTGCAGGCATAAATTAAGCGTGCCACAAAAAACAATGCCAAAAGTAACACAAAAGGCGCCGTATCAAAACCGGCATAAGCAGGAACTTTGCTGCGGATTTTTTGATAAACAGGCTCCGTTAATTTTTTCAAAATTTCCATAAATTTTTCAGCATATTTGTTGCTGACTGTTATCATCTTGAAGTGAAGGAGGTAGTGCAAAACAATTTCTACCACCACAACTTTAAAATAAATGTCAATGACTAAAGCTAATGTGTCAAAAACAGGTACCAAAAGCATTCCCATCAATTTTCTCCTTTAATTATTCTGAAATTGTGCTTTTTTACGTTCCAATATCATGTAATTTACTTTAAAAGTTTCTCGGCGTCTAGCTAAATCTTTCAGTTTATCAGAAATTTCTTGATGTTTGATATTAAAAGTATTTTCTTTTGCTTCTTCATCTAAGGTTTCATTTACGAGCCAAGCAAAGTAGTCATAGGTAGGCAAAAGGTCATAATCGACTTCGTGCTGAATGCCAAGCTCTTTTCTTTCAGCGGATAAATCTTGTCCATAAGGCAGGCGCCTTAGACCTTTGAAGAGTTTGTAATAAGGCAGGGCTTTTTCGTACTCTTCTTTGCTGATTTTGGTATCAGCTTCATTGCGGGTGTATGTTTCTATTGTCTGCCGCATTTCACGAAGCTTTTGGAGCTTATAGCGCAGACGAGCCGCTTTTTCTGCCGCCTTTGGGTGCGAGCTTCCCGCGTAAAGCCCTAGGCAGAGCATCAGATCAGCCTCGCGCTGATGACTCATCTCTAAAAAGTCGTTGCGAGAGTCTAAATCGTCCTTTGTGATAAAGCCGTCATTCATATCTTTGATGATTTCCGAGCAATCGTCCAACCACCGAAAATATTCTTGCTCGGAGCTTGTCTCGGAATTGAGCGTTTCAATGCTTGAGGCTATCATCATATTAAAGTCAGCATTTGAGGGTGTTTTTTTGGCGCTCTGCATATTTTCAAAAGTATCCGCCAACTGATAACGCAAATCAGAGAGTTTAACCCGCTTTCCGTTAATATTAACGTTTCTGTTTTGCGGACCATAAATGACTTCACGCGTTAATTGATTGAGCCGTTTTTCTTGGATGTCTTGATATTTTGCAGATAACATCTGGCTGATTTTTTGCTTTTTTTCCTCCATGAGGTACTCCTATTCTTCTTCAAAAATTTCACGCGCTTTTTCTTCCAACATCAGGCATTCTATCACAAAATCATTAATCTCAGCAGCTTTTTGAACATCTAGATTCATTGCCTTTGCTGCATGCCCAATGAACAAGACTTCCTTATCATTAAGGTCGCTGTCCGCTTGCGCTGTGAAGCATAAATATTTGATGAGATCCATCGCCGCTTTTTTGTTTGAAATATGCGATAATTCGTCTAAAATTTCTCCTTCATCCAAATTTTGCAAAAATGTGCGAGAATCTGTGAGCTTAAATTTTTTTGCTAATGTCGCTAAAATATAAGCTTCAGAGCTATCCATATGACCGTCAATTTGAGAAATGTATGCTAATGCTTTTAAACAACTCAATTTTTGAGGCGTTTCCAAGTTATTGAGATAACTTGTTTCTATATTTTTTGTATCAAGCATTTTCAAACTCCTTATAAAAAAGTCAAAAAAAGATTTGAAAATTGTTATACTTTGGCATAGCATATTAATCATTGAAAAAGATTTAAGAATATAAAAATGAAGCAAAAATATTTTATCAAAACTTTTGGCTGCCAGATGAATGTTTATGATTCACACCGTATGGCGCTGATGCTTGAGAACATGGGCTATGTTGAAACGCTCGATCAGCACGAGGCTGATTTGGTTTTATTCAATACCTGCCATATTCGTGAAAAAGCGGCGGAAAAACTTTTTTCGGATTTGGGGCGGGCAAATCTCATTAAAGAAGAACGCGCCGCAGAGGGCAAAAAGACCATCATCGGCGTAACGGGTTGCGTGGTTCAGGCAGAAGATGAGCAAATTGCCAAACGCGCGCCGTATGTTGATTTTGCTCTCGGTCCTTTAACATATCATCGCCTGCCCGAAATGCTTCTGAAAATCAAGCGCAAGCATGCCGAAACCCTGATTGATACTGACTTTCCACCTGAGGCGAAGTTTGACTTTTTGCCTGAAAATCGGGCGGAGGGCGGTTGCTCATATCTTGCGGTGCAAGAGGGGTGCGACAATTTCTGCACATATTGTGTGGTGCCGTATACGCGCGGGGCGGAATATTCGCGCCCGGTGGAAGAAGTTTTGGCAGAGGCGCGACGCTTAGTTGCAACCGGCACGCTTGAAATTAATATTTTAGGGCAAAACGTTAATTCGTATCATGGCGAAGATGCGCACGGCAAAGAGCGCAACTTGGCATATCTTTTGCGGCGCTTGGCGGAAATTGAGGGCATTAAAAGGCTTCGCTACACCACAAGTTATCCGGCTGATGTTGATGATGACCTGATTGCCTGCCACCGCGATTTAGAACAACTGATGCCCTATTTGCATTTGCCGGTGCAATCCGGCTCGGATAAAATTTTGAAAGCGATGAACCGCCGTCATACAAGCGGGCAGTATTTAGACGTTGTGGCGCGGTTAAAAGAGGCTAACCCCAAACTTGAGATGTCGTCTGACTTTATTGTAGGCTTCCCCGGCGAAACGGATAAAGATTTTGAACAAACGCTTGATTTGGTCAGAAAAATCAAATATATTCAGGCATTCTCGTTTAAGTACAGTCGCCGCGCCGGAACGCCCGCCGCCGTGATGGAAAATCAGGTTGAGGAAAAAGTGAAAAAAGAAAGGTTGGATATTTTGCAAAATCTGTTATTTTCATATCAGGAACAGTTCAACCAAGCCTCGGTCGGCAAAGTGATGCCCGTTTTGTTTGAACAATACGGTCGCCACAAAGGGCAACTGATTGGGCGCACGCCTTATATGCAAAACCTGCATGCCAAGGCGGATGAAAGTTTGTTAAACCACATTGTGGATGTGCGTGTGGAAAGCGCCACCACAAATTCTTTGAGCGGAAAGGTAATTTTATAATGGCAGAAATCAGCTTTGAACTTTTTAACAACACATTGGTGCAAAAACTTGTTGGCGCGTCAGATTCCAATCTGCGCCAGATTGAACAAATGCTTAACGTTGAAATTTCAACATTTGGCAATCAGGTCAATATTAAAGGCGAGGCCAAAGATATTGAAGCGGCAAAGGCGGCTATCAACATTTTGTACGATAAAGTGAGCCGTGATATTGAAATTGGCGAGCAGGAAGTGAAGGCGGCGGTGCGCATTTGCGGCGGTGCGCATTCTGAGCAGGAAGCGCAGAGCTTGAACGAGATTGTGCTCAAAACCAAAAAGCGTTATATTTATCCGCGTTCCGCCACACAAGCGGCTTATATTCAGGAAATGATGAAAAACGAGCTTGTCTTTGGCCTCGGTCCTGCCGGTACGGGTAAAACATATTTAGCGGTGGCTTTAGCGGTAACCATGATGCTTGAAGGCGCGGTAGATAAAATTATTTTATCGCGTCCGGCGGTTGAGGCCGGTGAAAATTTGGGCTTTTTACCCGGCGATTTGAAAGAAAAGGTTGATCCTTATCTGCGCCCGCTTTACGATGCTTTGTATGAAATGTTGCCTGCCGAACAGGTGGATAAAAAATTAGCCCTCGGCGAAATTGAAATTGCACCGCTTGCCTTTATGCGCGGTCGCACACTTTCAAACGCGTTTGTGATTTTGGACGAGGCGCAAAACACAACGCCGATGCAGATGAAAATGTTTTTAACGCGCTTGGGCGAAAATTCGCGCATGGTTGTCAATGGCGACTTAAGCCAAGTGGATTTGCCACGCGGCACAATTTCGGGCTTGCGCGATGCCTTGGATACGCTTAAAAACATCAGCAATATCAGCTCAGTCACGTTTACCGCCGCCGATGTGGTGCGTCACGGACTTGTGGCAAAAATTGTGAAAGCCTATGAAGAAAAAGTGAAAAAGCAACGTGATGAAGAATAAAATCAGCGTTTATTTAACAATGGAAGACAAGCGTTGGGAAAAGGTCTTGCCCGATGTGTCAGCACTTGTGCAGAAAACGGCAGATGTTGCCGCGAAGCGCGTGTGGAGCGATGTTTGGTTTTTAGATGAAAACAAAACTTTTTCGGTCAATTTGTGCTTGAGTAATGATGAGGCTGTTCACAAGCTCAACCGTGAATTTCGCGGTGTGGACAAACCCACGAATGTGCTTTCATTTGCAAACTATGAAGACGATTCGTTTGAAGATATGCTTGAAGCCGATGATGTGGAGTTGGGCGATGTGATTGTGGCGCTTGAAACGCTTGAACGCGAGGCCGAAGAACAAGGCGTGAGCTTAAAGGCGCATTTTATGCATTTGTGGTTGCACGGTCTTTTGCACATTTTGGGCTATGATCATAT